>NZ_JAWVAV010000015.1:0-86702 GCF_033599315.1 Acinetobacter sp. OYA S30 | reverse complement strand
AAACAAATACTGCTAAATAAAATTTTTAATAAAGAATTACTTTTTCTAATCAAGGGATTACTCCTCTATTATTTACATTACATCTATTTAAATAATTAATTTATAAAATATAAATTACCATAGAATTATCTATATTTATATTCAACTCAAAATAATTTACATTTATATAGTCACTTAAAATTTAATTAAAATATATTTTAAAGAAATGTATTATAAATATCGTTGCAAAAATTAATCCAATTTCAATGGTAAAAAATATATGCTGATATTTTCTTAATTACTATAGCGATTAAAATGTCAAAACAAAAATTTATACCCTACCTGATTTTTCTTATTCTCGGTTCTCTATCCATCCATAGCTTTGCAGACGTACAAGTATATGGTCCCGGTGGGCCAGCACCCGCTATGAAAGAAGCCGCCAAACAATTCACCAATAAGACAGGTATAGCAGTCCATGTGACTTCTGGTCCTACTGCTCAATGGTCTGAAAAGGCGAAACTAGATGCTGATGTTATATATAGCGGTTCAGAAGCCATGATGTCTGATTTCGAAAATACCTTTTCTGAGCAAATTATAAAAGACTCGGTAGAACCTTTATATTTACGTCCCGCAGCGATTTTAGTGAGAAAAGGAAACCCTAAAAATATTAAAGGATTTAAAGACCTCGCTAAATCTGGCGTTAAGGTTTTAGTTACACATGGGGCAGGTCAAGTCGGTATGTGGGAAGATATCGCTGGCAGAACCGGAAATATTCAATTAACAAAAGCTTTTCGAAAGAATATTGTCACCTATGCAGCCAACACAGGTATTGCCAAGAAAAACTGGGAAGAAAATAGCAGCTATGATGCTTGGTTAGTCTTTAATATTTGGGGAATCACTACCCCAGACGTTGGACAAATTATACCTATCGAACCAGAGCTAGTTGTCTATCGCGACACAGGCGTAGCTTTGACTAAACATAGTTTAAAAGACACTGAAGCAAAACGTTTTGTAGAGTTTTTATCGTCTCAGCAATGTAATGCTATTTTCAAAAAATATGGTTGGACTAAATAAAAAAGGGAGCTTGGCTCCCTTTCTTATTATTTACTCTCAAACTCTTTAAAATCAGCTTTTCTGATTTTTGCATGAATGCCTTTGGTTTTATCTACTACTTGTGAAACTTCAAAATCAGTTGCGGCACTTAAATAGGCATACGCTGTTGCTTCGTCAATACCGTATTCTTGGTTTAAGAAACGAATGGCTTCACGTGTAGATTTCTTCATCGCTTCATCTAGATCTTCATCAAGTCCTGGTGTAATCCAAAACTCAGCATTTTCAGCTAAAGGTTGTTTTAGCTCTTTGCCCGGTATTTTGTCCTTACCTGCTTTGAGTAAGGTAAATTTCAGTGTGGCGCGGGCTGAAGCTTCTAGTGCCGTTAATGCCACTTCCCCATCGCCTTGCGCGAAATGACTATCACCCGTATAGAATAATGCACCTTTAACCTGAACAGGATAATACACGGTTGAACCTGCACCTAGTTCATTAATATCAATATTTCCGCCATACATTGCAGGTGGTACAGAGTGAACAGGCTCAGACGTATTGGCTGCTACCCCCATAATTCCCATAAAAGGATAGAGCGGAAAACGTATTGATTTACCCGATTCTGTTTTTAATACGCCTTCGTATTCACCTTGTGCATTTTTTTCAATTGGAGTGAAAATCGATACATTTCCATAGCGTTCAGGATGCTCAGCCGATGCATTTTCTTGCTTTGCTTTTTTAGGAAACTCCCCTACTAAAGCACCTTTACCATGTCGATTTGAAATAACACCGTAAGGTACACGTGGCTCAACTTTAAGTACTTCAACTTTCAGAATATCACCGGGCTGTGCACCTTCAATTGCAACAGGGCCTGTCACAATATGCGGCCCATCTTTATGAAAATCATGCTTTAAATTTGACTGCGTAATTGTTTTTGCATCTTCCAATATTTGATTAGAATTTACACCCTTCGATTTAAAGAACTTTTCAGCATTACGTCCTTGGTCTTCAAGCAAACCTTCATGAGAAACCGTATCAAATGTTACGACACTACCCGACGGAACAGTAAGCACGGGTTTAGCATCTCGATTTGGTAAATAGCCCCATGTAATGGTATTTAAAGTAGATGGAACATAATAATTCCCTTTATATTCCCCAGTTTGAAGTTGAGTAGGCTGTTTTGAAATTTGATTTAAAACTTTAAAATCATTGGCATGAGTGAGTGAAATACAAAGTACAGATAAAGCTGAAGCTGTCAGACATTTAACTTTTAACATGATTTTAGAACCTAAAAAATATGAAAGTTACAGTAAAGTTCTGAACAAGTAGCAAGCATTGTGCCAAGGCTAAAGGCTGTGCAATATCTAAAAAGCGCCTCGTATTTATAAAACTAAATAAATTTTTTAGATTTAATAACTTATCTTCAAGTAAAATTAAAACCTCGACTTAAGTCTAACTTAAATATTTCATTCTATTTTTATTTATTAATTTTTAATCATATTAATATTTTGCTCTCTTCAGATACATATTTATAGACTAGCCTATATAACGTACTCATTTAGATCACTTAATAATAATTATATTTCTATATAATATAAATCCAAACATAATTATATATTTTAGGTTTATATAATTTAAATCAAAAAAACCCTGAATAATTAAAGTCAGGGTTTACTTGTTTTTAGGGAGCAATATAACGGACTAAATGGTATGACCCATACGTTCGCCCATAACAACAACGGACTCGGCTTTAAAACGTTTTTCCCACTCGATTTTATCTTTTTCAAATAAAATAATTGCGGTGGAACCTAAATAAAAACGGCCAAGCTCAGCACCTTTCTCTAACTTCAACTCATGATGCTGTAATTCGATACGACCCGATGGTTTTACTTTACCTGTTGCCACAGTTTCAATACCTGCCACAATCATAGCGCCGACCAAAACAACGGCCATACGACCAAGCTCAGTATCAAACAAACAAACCATACGCTCATTACGGGCAAATAATCCCGGTACATTTTCAGCAGTCACCTGATTTACTGAAAATAACTCACCCGGTACATATAACGTTTCAGTTAATGTGCCTGAAAATGGCATATGAACACGGTGATAATCACGTGGAGAAAGATAAACCGTTGCAAACTCACCTTCTTGGAAAGGCTGAGCAAGTTGTGGATCGCCAATTAACTTTTCTACAGAGAAACTTTGGCCTTTTGCTTGAAATACTTCGCCCGCAGTGATTTTACCAATTTGAGAAATCGCGCCATCCGCTGGTGAAACAATACTATCCGGATTTTCATCAACTAAACGTACGCCATCTTTCAATGCACGGGTAAAGAAATCATTAAAAGATTTATATTTCAGTGCATTGCCTTGTTCAGCAATCGATAAATCAATGCCATACTTGGTTTTAAATGCATGAATAACAGCAGCTTTTAAAATTGGATTTTCACTTGCAGCAACTTTACCCACTACACGACTTAACTGATGCTGAGGAACAAGATTTTGTGCCTTAATAAATAATTCTTTTTTTAAGCGAGATGTAAAACTCAAGACGGCGATTCTCCAGTAATGATAGGACTATCGAGGCGATTGCCCCATTCACTCCACGCACCATCATAGGCTTTTGCTTCCCAACCTAAAAGTCTAGCCAGAATATAAGCCAAACCAGAACGGTGATGTGACTGGCAGTATACGACTACAGGTTGCTTTAAATCGAACCCAAGTTGTTCAAGACGCTGCCGCGTGCGTTCAAGCGGATGCAATTTTAGATGATTTTGACGATTAAGTGCAGTACTCCATTCAAAATGGAGGGCATTTGGAATGTGACCACCGCGTCGCGCTGCTAAACGGACGCCACTATATTCATCACTAGTTCTACAATCCCACAATTGCACACTTTCTTGCTCAACTTGTTTGCGTAGTTCTTCATAGTTCACTCGGAACTGAGCAGCATGTGATAAATCGATCTGAATTAAGTTATCAACTCGAGGAAGTTCTTCAACCTCGGCTGTGGTGGGTAAACCTGCACCAAGCCATGCATGAATTCCGCCATTAATTAAACTTGTACGGGTAAAACCTAAGCAATGGAGATTCCAGATTAAACGCCCTGCCCATGCTCCACCTTCATCATCATAGACCACCACATGGTGATTTGGTGAAATATTCAATTTTTCAATAAGCGCTTGTAAACCTGCTTCATCCGGTAAAACACCTGTTGCTTCTTCGTGTTGAGCAACTAACCATTTAGGCTGTAAGTGAATAGCATGCGGAACATGGAGTTGCTCATAAACTGATGCACGGCTCAAATCAACAATACGGATATATTCATTGCCTAAATAAGGCACTAACTCTTCTGCTTCTATTAATAAATCGAGTTTAAAATCAGGGAGTGTCATCGTCATGGTTACTTTTTATACCAGCTTAATTTCATCTTAGCATAAGCTTATATCTATCAAACTCTGATTTTCTGCTAGTGTTTAGCAGAAAATCAGATATTAAAATTCTCAAGTCTTAAGTGGCTGCCAAGCGCTTAAGCACTATTGTAATTAAATTGCTTCATCCAGCTCTTCGATTTGGAAAACCTGACGTAAATAGGCCAAGAATGTATCGTTATCAGTCATGGTTTTGCCAGGGCTGTCCGAAATTTTAGCAACAGACTGACCATTACACTCAACCAGTTTCAATACAATATTGAGCGGTGTTTGGCCCATGTCATTGGTCAAATTAGTACCAATACCGAAACTCACCTGGAAACGGTCTTTGAAATATTGGTGTAGTTCCCAAGCCTTTGGCAAATTAAGGCCATCACTAAAGGTCAACATTTTGGTTTTGGTATCAATTTTTAATTTACGATAGTGTGCATATGCTTTATCACCCCACTCGTACGGATCACCACTGTCATGACGTAAGCCATCAAATAATTTGGCAAAATACAAATCAAAATCTCTGAGGAAAGCGTCCATACCAACTACGTCAGTTAAAGCAATTCCTAAATCTCCGCGATATTCTTGAACCCACGTTTCTAAAGCAGCTTTTTGAAAGTCACGTAAGCGAACATCAAGCGCCTGAAAAGCTTGTAGGAATTCGTGGGCCATGGTTCCAATTGGCGTAATATTTAACTCTTTGGCAAGCAAGACGTTACTTGTACCACGGAACACATTTGGCACAGTGTTATGAAATGCAGCAACTACATGTTTTTGCCATTCAAAACTATAACGGCGGCGGGTACCAAAATCAGAAACTAAAAATGGTGGATCATTCGGTTGTTGAGCTTTTTCGTATTGCTGAATTAATTCAAGTTTTGCTTGTAAACGACGCTCGCCTTCAGCCCAGACTTCATCTGTTTTAATCCGGCTAAAATATAATTCATTTACAATGGCTAAAACAAAAATCTCAAACATCATGGCCTGAACCATTGGCCCTTCAATACGGATGTCTAATCGACCTTCTTCATCTATACTCGCATGAATAAAACGGCGTTTGAGTTGAAATAATTCTAAATAATCGACAAAGTCGCTTTTAATAAATCGTAATTTTCTTAAATATTGTAGTTCGTCTTCTTTATATTTGAGATTACATAAATGGTCGAGCTGCTCGTTTAAGTCATCCAAAATATCCACTAATGGATAGACAGTATCTTCTAAATTTCTGCAACGAAAGTGATAGACGCTATGCGTTTGCGGGAATTTATGCAGAACCACTTGTAGCATCGTAAATTTATACAAGTCTGTATCAAGTAAAGAATGGATAATTGGAGACATAGTCAATGATTATTCGCTTGCTTCTTAGCATTAAAGCATATTTTTCTAGATGAATTGCGAGCTTTTATACCATTGTTGCAGTTCCATGAAATTTCCTTTTAAAAATCATTTAATTTAATTTCTGCTAAACTGCATCCATTCAATTAATTGCAGAAACTTTCTCTAACAATGCGCGCTTTAATACAACGAGTTCTTGAAGCTAAAGTAGTAGTAGACGGTGAAACGACCGGTGAAATCCAGCATGGCTTATTGGTTTTTTTAGGGATCGGTCGAGACGACACGCTCGCCACCGGACAAAAGCTCATCGACAAGATTTTGAAATATCGTATTTTTGATGATGAGCAAGGCAAAATGGGCTGGAATGTATCTCAGGCAAATGGCGGAGTCCTGCTTGTTTCACAGTTCACTTTAATGGCTCAAACGCAAAAAGGACTACGTCCAGACTTTGGTCCGGCCATGCCACCTAGCGACGCAAAAGCACTATATGAACAGTTGGTAGAATATACTCGTTCACAGTTTGAAAATGTTCAAACAGGTATTTTTGCTGCGGATATGAAAGTTCATTTGATTAATGATGGACCAGTCACTTTCAATTTAGAAGTTGAAGCATAGATATAAAAAAACTCCCAATCGGGAGTTTTTTGTTAGATCTTAACGACCAGTTTTTTCTTTAATAAAAGCACGTGCTTGACGTACTTTATCTTTTACTGGTTTTGGTAATTTTGGTGGAATCAATTTAGCTGCTTGGTTAAACCAAACGAGCAAGCTGAAATCACCTTCCATTTTAATGCTGCCGTCTTGCATACCCGTCATAAATGCTGTTGGGTCACCTTTGAGTAAAGTTTTTACGCCTTGTTCGCTATCTGCAAACTGCAAAATAAAGTCAGCTTTTTCAGGTGATCCAGCAACTGTATCGATGTGACCATGATTAATAATAATTTGGCGAGCCACACCTAAATCAGTACCAATTTGAATACGGAATGCGCGGTCATGCACTAGCTCAATAAACTTAGGACTTGTACGTGCCAACTGTTTCATACGCAGCGCCAAACCTGCTACCAATAAATCTAACGGGTCTGTACTGACATCAACAAGTGGTAACTTGACTACAGGTATAGAAGAAAGTTTCATGAACATTCACGCCTATTGTATTTTTATGAAAACCTTGGGGCAAAACTCAGCAAGGACTCACCATTGCCTGTTTCGTGCATCGACTGATGATATTCTAATTGGCAACGCAATCTATATATGAAACGTCAACAGACCAGTCTATCGTAGCATAACTGGCTATTTTTTAATAAATGCTTTGTATAATAAAAATCATGTTTTCGTAAATAAAAAAGGCATGCTGTGCATACCTTTTTACCGTTAGATAACAATTGAATTATCGGCTAGAACATTGCTGCTGATCATCTTCATATACTGGCGTGTGTTCTATATATTGGCGATTTGCCAAAGCCTTCTGTGCCTGTTTATCCTCACGTAATAAAACAAATGTAACCATTACCATCGCTAGACTTAGTGCAGTTAAATAACTATATGTGACTGGCATTTCAAAAGTGACTTGAACTCCAAAACGGACCACTTCCAATAGCCCCCAAAAAAACATCCCTGCAAGCATAAAACCAAGCCAACGACGGTAAGGAGAAAAGAACACAGCAACAAGCGCGACAGCAATTAAGCTGAGTCCGGCGATAGCGGCAAAATTCGCTGTTACCATAGAAACCTCCGTCTTAATGAAAACGTCTAAAAACATTCGGTCTGAACACCAGACCTCATTCCAAAAACAACTTTAATTCATGATTTGTGTTGAAGCTTAGAAAGCATTATGGATGTTTTTTTTTAGAAAAAAAGACCTGTTATTTGTCGATGCGACATACTTTGTCGCAACATTCTTTTGTCATTACATTTTTGTAAATTTAAAAAAGTTCTACTTCCTATATGGCATCAATTCTGGCGTGTCATTACAAAAAACTATGCTGTTTTTTTGCCTCAAAATAAGTTTTTTTCAGTTTTTTTTATTGCCTTTTTTCTGTGCATAATTTTGTCATAACTTGCTTGTTTTTATGACTATTCTGCATAAAAAAAGCGCTACTCTTGAGCAGCGCTTAATGATTGTTCACTATTATTTAAGCACGGCTTAAATCTTTGTCATGCATACCGAGTAAATACAGTACTCCATCCAGACCAACGCTTGAAATCGCCTGATTTGCATTTTGACGCACCAGTGGTTTAGCACGATATGCTACGCCAAGTCCTGCAATCGCAAGCATCGGTAAATCATTTGCGCCATCGCCAACAGCCATCGCTTGCTCTAGTGAAATACCGAGTTTGTTCGCCAGCTCACGCAGCAACTCTGCTTTACGGGCACCATCAACAATTACACCTTTTACTTCACCAGTCACAACGCCATCTTGTACATCTAAAACGTTAGCGTGAACTTCATCAATGCCTAATTTAGCTTGTAAATATTCAGCAAAATATTGGAAGCCACCAGATAAAATTGCCGTTTTATATCCAAGGGCTTTTAAAGTCGAAATGAGGCGCTCGGCACCTTCAGTGATCGTCAATCGCTCTGCAATTTTAGGTAAAACTGATGCATCAAGACCTTTGAGTAAAGCAACCCGCGCACGGAAACTTTGCTGGAAGTCCAACTCACCTTGCATCGCTCTTTCAGTAATTTCAGCAACTTGCTCGCCCACCCCTGCTTCAAGCGCCAATTCATCAATTACTTCTTGTTCAATTAAAGTTGAATCCATATCGAAGCAGACTAAACGGCGGTTACGTCGATAAGCGTTATCTTCCTGAACAGCCACATCAATATTTAATTCGCTTGAAAGAAGCAAACAAGCTGCACGCATAGCTTGAGCATCTAAAGTCGGACCACTGCTTAAACCAAACTGTACACAAGCACGGCGAGGCAATGTGCTATCTTTTTCAAGATCTACACGACCTGATAAACGAGTTACAGTTTCGATGTTAAAGCCTTGGCTAGACACAATTTGTGTAACGGCTTGTAAATGTGCAGCAGTGAGTTCCGGTGCTAAAGCCGTGACGATATAACGAGTTCGTCCACCTTCGCTGACCCATTGATCGTATTCTGCGCCCGAGATAGGTTTAAAGCGCACTGTTAAGCCAATATCATGTGCTAAAATCAAAATCTCTTTCATTGCCAACGCGGTCGCGGTTTCATTTTCAGAGGCGACCACAATGCCCAATGTCAGTTGATTATGAATAACAGCCTGACCTACATCCAGTATTTGCAATGAATGTACGGATAGTACTTGCATTAATCGGGTAAACTGGTTTGGTTGGTCCGGTCCTAAAAAGGATATAAGAATGATTTCTCGCATGAATTGACTCTAGTCTGAGTGACAACTATTGTAAGAATCATAATCGAATTTCAATATAATTGCCTTGGAAGTTTAACTTGATTGCGCCTAGACAAGGGCTATTTGCTAGCCTACTGATCATTAGTTTTGCATTGCATACCTTTTTATTGGTGATTGCAACGACACACCAGCTCAATGAAAACCGTGCGAGCCAAGGTCAGCTCATGACCAGTCAACTCGTTGCAGACAGCTTATCTGAGCTTGAACCTGCCAATACGGTCTCTTTAGCTCTGATTGCCAATCGCTATGCGACCAATCCAAGTGTGGCATCTATCCGTATTCTTGACGCCAATAAACAAGTTTTGGCAACAAGCGGCATGTCAAAAACTCGCCAAGGTGAAATTTTTGTTCGTGATGCGCTTCAAAACGAGAAAAAAGTCGGTTCTATTGAAATCACACTAATTCAACCAAGTATTGGGGAAATTCTTCGTACCCAATGGCTTGCGATTTTAGCCTCACTGTTCTTACATGTTTTATTATGGCTGGCTTACCGTGCCATTGCTCGCCCAACACGTAGCGAATACTTAGCCCGTATTAACGAAGAAAATCGTTTAAAACATGAAATTCAAGAGTTAACTCAAGCTCTCGCGCTTGAAAAACAAAATACAGTGACCTTGATTGCTCAAGCTCAGCAGCAAGCTAAAGCTAAACCAATTGTTCGCTCGCAACCAGAAAAAAGCTTAGAGTCTACAGACCAAAATACCTTGGCACTTAATATTCAATTTTATGACCCTAAACAGTTATTAAGTAGTGTTAACCAGTCTGTTTCTGTACCGTACTTCAAACTTTGTCAGCTCTTTTTAAACAAGAGTGTTGAGCTATGTACGAAGCATTATCATTTGAAAGCGACTGATATTGATGTCGTAGACGAGTTTCATGCAGAGGGCGCAACACTTGCCATTTCGACTTCACATCCACACGCTGTAGAGTGTCTACTTATGGTAGGTACGGTTTTCCAATTGCTTTCAGACGTTTTATATAAGCGTTACCGTGAAGATAAACGCTTTGCACTACAAACTCGCAGTGCCGTGTGTAATGCCGTAGAAGCAATGCAAATTGATGCCAAAGAAGCTGCTCAACGTTTAGCGCAACATCTTCATGCGAAAGAATCTGCACTCTACCTTGATAATGAACAGCTTAAAGCAATTCAAGACAGCTATCAGCTTGTTGCAATGCCTAACCCAAGTAATGTCATGACTCGTCATGCATTTATGATCAATGGTATGAATGCTGAATGTGCAGAGCTTGCACAAAATATTCGAACTGAAATTTTGATGGGTAAAAAATCAATTCCTCAAAATGACAGCCCGAGTAGTGCAGCATCTTAAAAATTTATTGTGCGCATTTAAACCTAGCCATTCGGCTAGGTTTTTTTATCTAAATTTATGGTATTTATTTTAAATAATTTTATTTCTTTATGATTTATTTATCTAAATAAATCCGGTTCTATGATGTTGAGTCGTAAATTTGGATAAATCAGAATCATAGGCAAAATTCTATAAACAGCGTAAACTATGCGAAATTTATTCAATAGAAATTGTCTTACGACAAAAAAAGGTGAAAGCGAATGCCGCTGAGTCGTGTTGAAGAACTTGTCGCCGATATTCGTGCAGGCAAAATGGTCATCTTAATGGATGACGAAGACCGTGAAAATGAAGGTGACCTTGTCATCGCAGCAACGCATGTACGCCCTGAAGATATTAACTTCATGATTACACATGCACGCGGTTTAGTTTGCTTAACTTTAAGCCGTGAACGTTGTAAACAATTAAACCTCCCGCTGATGGTTGACCAGAACGGTGCCCAGCATGGTACTAACTTTACGTTATCTATCGAAGCAGCTGAAGGTATTACCACAGGTATTTCGGCAGCAGAACGTGCTCACACGATTCAAGCTGCTGTGGCAGCACATGCCAAACCAACCGATATTGTACAACCGGGCCATATTTTCCCACTCATGGCACAGCCAGGTGGTGTATTACACCGTGCAGGTCATACCGAGGCAGGTTGTGATTTAGCACGACTGGCAGGTCTTGAGCCTGCATCTGTCATTTGTGAAATCATCAAAGAAGATGGCACAATGGCACGCCGCGCAGATTTAGAAATTTTTGCTGAGAAGCATGGCCTAAAAATTGGTACAATTGCCGACCTAATCCACTACCGTATGACCAATGAGCAAACTGTAGAACGTTTGGATCAAAGAACGATTCAAACAGAATATGGTTCATTTGAGCTCTATCGCTATCGTGAGATAGGTAACCCTGACATTCATTTGGCTTTAGTCAAAGGTGAGCCAAAAGAAGGCGTTACAACGGTACGTGTACATGGTTTTAGTCCTGTTCGCGATTTGCTTAAGCTAAATAAAGCTGACGGTGAACCGGCTTGGAATCTAGACCGTGCGCTACAAACGATTGCAGCAAGTGACCGCGGCGTTTTAGTCTGGATCGGACAAGATCATTTGCAAGACTTGGGACCAGCGTTGGATGATTTAACTAAGCCAAAACCGGTGAAATCCAATGCAGCACTTTCACATCAATATCAAACCATTGGTGTTGGTGCTCAAATTTTGCGTGATTTAGGTGTTGAAAAAATGAAGCTTCTGAGCTCACCATTGCGTTTCAATGCCTTATCTGGCTTTAATTTAGAAGTAGTGGAATATGTCACTGCTGATCAAATCACAACGAAATAATCGAGGTTGCTATGGCAATTCGCCGTATTGAAGGTTTATTACATCTCGCAAGCGAAGGTCGTTATGCGATTTTAGTGGGTCGTTTCAACAGTTTTGTTGTTGAACACTTATTAGAAGGCGCGATCGACACGTTAAAACGTCATGGCGTAAATGAAGATAACATTACTGTTATTCACGCTCCAGGCGCATGGGAACTACCGATCGTTGCTAAAAAATTAGCTACATCAAACCAGTTTGATGCCATCATTGCACTCGGTGCAGTCATTCGTGGTAGCACACCTCACTTTGACTTTGTTGCTGGTGAATGTGCGAAAGGTTTAGGTGTAGTTGCGTTAGAAAGCAGCTTGCCTGTTATCAATGGTGTATTAACTACTGACAGCATCGAGCAAGCAATCGAACGCTCAGGTACAAAAGCAGGAAACAAAGGTAGCGAAGCTGCTTTAACTGCAATTGAAATGGTTAATTTATTAAAGGCAATTTAAAGCATGTCTCAAACACTGCAAGCCGCTTATGCAGCAAAACGTAAAGCACGTCGTTTTGCTGTACAAGGTATTTATGAGTGGCAAATGAGTCACAACCCTGTACATGAAATTGAAGCGCGTACACGTGCTGAAAATGCAATGCACAAGGTAGACTTGAACTATTATCACGAACTACTTACTCAAGTTATCGCTCAGCACGAAGACCTTGATGCGTTACTTATTCCGGTACTTGACCGTGAAATTGACGCGCTAGATGGTGTAGAGCTCGCAACTTTGCGTTTAGGTGCTTACGAGTTACGTGATCATCTAGAAATTCCATATCGTGTGGTACTTGATGAAGCAATCGAACTTGCGAAGCATTTTGGCGGAGCAGACAGTCATAAATACATCAATGGTGTATTAGACCGTTTAAGTTCGACACTGCGTAGCGCAGAAAAACAACAAGCAAAATAATAGGCTTGATGTTCTATGGCTGAGTTCTCAATTATTGATCAATACTTTAATCGTCAGTCACATCCTGACGTTGCGCTTGGTATTGGTGATGACTCAGCCTTAATTACTCCCCCTCCAAATCAACAACTGGTGATCTGTGCAGATACACTTGTTGCTGGACGTCACTTCCCTCTTGAAACCTCGCCCCATGCGATTGGCTGGAAAAGTGTTGCCGTAAATCTGTCTGATATTGCTGCAATGGGTGCCAAACCACATAGTATTTTACTTGCGATCAGCTTGCCTCAAGTTGACCATGAGTGGCTTGAAGGATTTAGTCAGGGAATCTATGACTGTTGTAATCAATTTGGAGTTGCCTTAATTGGCGGAGATACCACTCAAGGTCCGCACCTTACCATTACCGTCACAGCCATGGGCTGGATTGAAACAGGAAAAGCTGTATTACGTTCAGGTGCTAAGGTCGGTGATTATGTTTGTGTAAGTGGGCAGATTGGTGATGCTGCTTATGGGCTTCAGCATTTAGGACATTCCCTACAACAAAGACTGGACTATCCGACGCCACGTTGTAAGCTTGGAGAAGAGCTAAAAGGGCTCGCCTCTAGCATGATCGATGTATCAGATGGTTTAGCTCAAGATTTAGGACATATTTTAAAAGCATCCAAGGTTGGAGCACGACTCATCCTGGAAAAATTACCTGTCGATCCTGTACTGCAACAACTAGAAGAACGACAACGTTGGCAATATGCCTTGGCAGGTGGTGATGACTACGAATTATGTTTTACAATAACACCGCAAAATTATGAAAAACTTTTGCAAAAACAACTAGACGTTAAGATTACAATGATCGGACAGATCGTTGAGCAAACAAAACTAACTTTTGAGCATTTGGGTTCAGATTACCCATTGCAAATTCATGGATACCAACACTTTGCATAAACCGCCGATTCATTTTAAAGACATGTCTTGGTTCAACCGCTGCATCGTTTTCTGTGGGGTTGGTTTTGGATCTGGTCTTGCTCCTAAAGCACCTGGTACTTTTGGCTCTGCTTTCGCCTTACTTTTTGTTCCCATCTGGTTATCTCTCGGGTTTACTTTAAGTTTAATCGCTATTCTCATCATGTCAGTGGTGGGTATTTATATTTGCGGTCAAACTGCAAAAATCCTTGATGTTCATGATGATGGTCGAATTGTGTGGGATGAATTTGCAGGTCAATCTATTACCTTTCTTCCTCTGCTCTATTTACAACAAATAAATTGGATTTGGGTAATTACAGGATTTATATTATTTCGAATTTTCGATGTTTGGAAACCTTGGCCTATACGCGTCATTGATCGCCAAGTACACGGTGGTTTTGGTATTATGCTTGACGATATTATTGCCGGTGTATGGGCTGCTCTTTGTACACTAATTATTATCCATTTGAGTTAAATCATTCGAGTTATTCATGTCAACTACTGTCATTATTCTTGCTGCAGGCAAAGGAACGCGAATGCGTTCTCAGCTCCCTAAAGTACTACAACCTTTAGCTGGTCGCCCGCTACTAGGACATGTTATTAAAACAGCAAAACAACTATTAGCAGAAAACATCATTACCATTTATGGACATGGTGGCGATCACGTAAAAAAGACATTCGCACAAGAAAATATTCAGTGGGTTGAACAAGCAGAACAGTTAGGGACCGGTCATGCTGTACAGATGACTTTACCTGTACTTCCTAAAGACGGCATTTCATTAATTTTATACGGTGATGTTCCTTTAGTCCGTCAAACAACACTTGAACAACTGATTGAAGTATCAAATAAAACCGGTATTGGCATGATTACTTTACATGTCGATAACCCAACAGGTTATGGCCGTATTGTCCGCCAAGACGGTAAAATCCAAGCAATTGTTGAACATAAAGACGCAACCGAAGCTCAGCGTCAAATTCAAGAAATCAACACAGGTATTTACTGTGTCAACAATGCAAAACTGCATGAGTGGTTGCCTAAGCTTTCAAATGAAAATGCACAAGGCGAATACTATTTAACTGATATCGTTGCGATGGCTGTTGCTGATGGTTTAGAAATCGCCTCAATTCAACCAGAGCTCGCATTTGAAGTTGAAGGTGTAAATGACCGCCTGCAACTTGCAGCACTTGAGCGTGAATTTCAGAAGCAACAAGCAAAAGAACTTATGCAGCAAGGCGTAACTTTTGCTGATCCTGCACGTTTTGATTTACGTGGTACAGTAAAAGTTGGTCATGATGTCCGTATTGATGTGAATGTCATTATTGAAGGCGACTGTGAACTCGGTGACTTTGTAGAAATCGGTGCGGGCTGTATTTTAAAAAATACAACCATTGCAGCGGGCACTAAAGTCCAAGCGTACAGCGTTTTTGATGGAGCAGTTGTTGGGGAAAATACCCAAATTGGTCCATTCGCACGCTTACGTCCAGGTGCTAAATTGGCAAATGAAGTACATATCGGCAACTTTGTTGAAGTCAAAAATACAACGATCGGTCTAGGCAGTAAAGCTAACCATTTCAGCTATTTAGGTGATGCCGAGATCGGTGCTGAATCAAATATTGGGGCAGGTACAATCACCTGCAATTATGATGGTGCAAATAAACACAAAACCACTATTGGCGATGCAGTTTTTATCGGTTCTAATAGCTCGCTGGTTGCGCCTGTGACTATTGGTAATGGAGCAACAGTCGGTGCGGGTTCTGTGATTACGAAAGATGTGGCTGAACAAAGTCTCTCCTTTGAGCGTGCTCAACAAATTTCTAAAGCAAATTATCAACGTCCCCAAAAGCTTAAAAAATAAGAGGATTGAAATATGTGTGGTATCGTCGGAGGCGTTGCAGAACGTTGTGTAACCGAGATTTTAATTGAAGGTTTAAAACGTCTTGAATATCGTGGTTATGATTCGGCAGGCGTTGCTTTACTCAATAACCAGCAAATTTTACGTGAACGCCGTGTTGGTAAAGTTGCCAATCTTGCAGACGCTGTTTCAGAACACCAGCTTACTGGAGCAATTGGTATTGCGCATACCCGTTGGGCAACACACGGTAAACCGACCGAAAATAATGCTCACCCGCACATGTCAGGCAAGGTAGCAGTCGTTCACAACGGTATTATCGAGAACTATCAAGAGCTTAAAGATGACCTTCAAGCTTTAGGATATGTATTTACTTCTCAAACAGATACTGAAGTGGTAGCCCATTTAGTTGCAGAAGCTCTAAAAAATACTGATAGTTTACTTGAAGCAGTAGAATCTGTAGTTCCTCAGCTTAAAGGTGCCTATGCGTTAGGTATTATTCACAGCGATTACCCAGATGAACTCATTACTGTACGTGAAGGTTCACCACTTGTAATTGGTGTGGGTATTGGCGAGAACTTTATCAGTTCAGACCAATTGGCCCTTTTACCAGTAACAAACCGTTTTATTTACTTAGAGGAAGGCGATATTGCCCGTCTTACTCGTACTTCAATTGAAGTATTTGTAAAAGGTGAACGTGTTGAACGTCCAGTTAAAGAACTTGATGCAACTGTAAGCAGTGCTTCAAAAGGTGAATATAAACACTACATGCTCAAAGAAATTTATGAGCAGCCTGAAGCAATCAAACAAACAATTTCTCAAGCGCTTGATGGCAACAATTTACGTGATGATTTCTTGAAAGATGCTGATGCAGATTTCAGTAAACTTCAAAGTGTTCAAATTATTGCGTGTGGTACAAGTTATCACTCAGGAATGATCGCTAAATATTGGTTTGAGCAATTGATTGGTGTGCCTTGCCAAGTTGAGATTGCGAGTGAATTCCGTTATCGCTCACCAGTGATTGTGGAAAATACACTTTACATCTGTATTTCACAATCAGGTGAAACAGCGGATACCTTAGCTGCACTACGTGAAACTCAAAAACGTGCTAAAGCAAATAATATCGACATTCAGACTTTAACGATCTGTAACGTCGCAACTTCTTCAATGGTGCGTGAAACTGATCACCACTTATTGACGCTTGCAGGCCCAGAGATTGGTGTTGCATCAACAAAAGCGTTCACGACTCAGCTTGCTGCATTAATGTTGTTAATCTTGAAAATTGGTCAAGTGAAACAGCGTATTAGCAATGTGATGATTGAAGAGCTTGCTCGTGAATTGTGGCACAGCCCGAAAGTCATTCTTGATACGCTTAAGCAAGATGCTGAAATTTTACGTTTATCAGAATTGTTCGTTGAAAAACAACACTGTTTATTCTTAGGCCGAGGCACACACTATCCAATCGCTTTGGAAGGTGCATTAAAGCTTAAAGAAATTTCATATATTCACGCAGAAGGTTATGCGGCTGGTGAGTTAAAACATGGCCCATTGGCACTTGTTGATACTGAAATGCCAATCGTGATTCTTGCGCCAAATGACGAAATGCTTGATAAGCTTAAGTCGAATATGGAAGAAGTTCAGGCGCGTGGCGGTGAGTTATTCGTTTTTGCTGATGAAAATAGCGGTGTAGTCGAAAAAGATCGTCAACACGTTGTACAAATTCCAGCAGTAAACGAATGGCTTGCACCAATCATTTATAGCGTACCAGTTCAGTTGTTGTCTTATCACGTTGCTGTATTACGTGGTACAGACGTTGACCAGCCACGTAACTTGGCGAAGTCAGTAACTGTAGAGTAATTCAAAAAAGATCATTATTAAGGCATCACCTGCTTTAATAACTGATTTATTAAGCCCGATATGCATTAATTGCCTATTGGGCTTTTTATAGCTCTACAGCTTTTACAGACAATTTCTCAGATAACAAAGAAAAAGTAACGTCCGCAACTTCCAACGGGTCTGAACTGGTCCAAATAATATGATTCCCCTCATTTGGACTTTCAGAACTTAAATGATATTGATTGAGCTGCCGTATTAATTGCGCTGTCACAGCTTCCGAAGGCTCAATAATTTGAATATCACGGCCTACAATTTCCTGAATCGTATCTGAGACAAATGGATAGTGTGTGCATCCTAAAATAATCGTATCGACTTTTTGCTCGACCAACGGCGCCAAAATATTTTTTAAATAATCTTTAACTTCCGCGGTATGTGCTTTGCCCGTTTCGATTTTTTCAGCTAAGCCAATACAAGGCACTAAAGACACTTTAATATCTTGCGCATACGTTTCAATTAAACTTTTTAAATTTTTACCCTTTACCGTGGTGGCAGTTGCCAAAACCGCAATATGCTTACTTTGAGTGATTGCTACTGCCGGTTTTACGGCGGGTTCTATTGCAATAAGTGGCACATTAATTTGCGCTCTAATCGTTTCAATCGCTACAGCCGTCATGGTGTTACAAGCAATTACGATCGCTTTGCATTTGCCCTGAGCAACTAAGTTTGAAATTAAATGAGTGGTTCGTGAAACAATCCAGTCGCTTTCTTTGTCTCCATACGGGACATATTTCGAGTCAGCGAAATAGATAATGTCTTCATTCGGAAGGGCCTGCCGAATATGCTTAAAAAGAGACAACCCACCTAAACCAGAATCAATCATTCCAATCGGGTTGTTATTGTTATTCATGGTTTGTCCTGCATTTCATATATTCAGAAAAATTTTTTCATGGTTGCCAAGTCTGTTAGCACGACTTTGGGCTGAATGGTTTTTAATTTTTCAGCCGATGTATAACCCCAACCTACCGCAGCAAAATCAATGCCTGCTTTATGTGCAGCTTCGCCATCAGTCGTTTGGTCACCAACATAAATAGCCTGCTCTTTATTTAAATTCAAAATGTTTAGAACACGCTTAATTCGTTTAGCTTTACCAAATATAGACGAGCCACCATCAATATGGCTAAAAAGTTCACATAGTTCTGTACCAAGAATACTTTGACAGTTTTCTTTAGAGTTTGAAGTAATAATTGCGAGCGTATATCCCCGCTTATGTAGTTCTATTAGCTGATCCCGCATGCCTTCAAACATGTAAACTTCTTGATCTCTTTCTTTCATTAAACGAATGAAATCTTTGGCAATCCAAGGCAGTTTCCACCTAGAAACATTCATCTCTTTCATAATTTCTTTTGGTGAAAGATGTTTGTACTGCTCTACTTCATGTAGCTCTACAGATTTAAATTTATGCTTCTTGGCAAGCTGATTTAATGCCCCTAAAAAGAAGCTAAAGGAGTCGACTAAAGTACCGTCCATATCAAAAATAATAGCTTGGTATTCTTTTAAAGATTTTTCCATTTTAAAGTTCTGAAATAAAATATATTTTTTATAATTATATTCTGTTTTCTATTGGTTTTTAAATCAGGCCCTACGAGGACCTGACCTAAATTTTGATTTTTGTTTTAAGCTGCCGCTTTTTGTTCCTTAATCCAATTTTTAATACGGGCATCCAGTATATTTAAAGGCAGTGTTCCTGCATTTAAAATCATGTCATGAAACGCTTTGATATCAAAACGATCTCCAAGCTCCTGTTTGGCTAGCTCTCGTAGCTCTAAAATTTTGAGCTGTCCCATCTTATATGCTAATGCTTGGGCAGGAATAGCAATATAGCGGTCTGCCTCTGCCTGAATATCAGGTTCATCTAAAGCAGAGTGTTCACGCATAAAATCAATCATTTGCTGCCGCGTCCATTTTTTATAATGCACGCCTGTATCGACCACTAGACGACAAGCACGGAACAACTCACTCGATAGTCTTCCATAGTCTGAAAGCGGGTCTTTATAGAAACCAACGTCTTTACCCAATTGCTCTGCGTAAAGTGCCCATCCTTCAATATAAGCAGTATGGTTGGGTTGCTTTCGGAACATCGGCAAATTTGGCAGGTTTTGGGCAATATCAATCTGCATATGGTGGCCGGGAATTGCCTCATGGTAAGCGGTTGCTTCCATTGATATTTTGGAACGTTCAGAGAAGTCGCCAGTATTTACATATACTTGTCCGGGACGTGAACCATCAGGCGTGCCTTGGTGATACTCCGCACCTGCCGCTTCTTTTTCGCGATATTGCTCTACAGGCAAAACTTCAACTTTATTTTTGGGTAATAAACCAAACAGCTTCGGCAACTCTGGTTGCATTTGGGCAATATACCCGCGATATATCTCTAAAATTTCTTCACGAGATTTTGGGAAAACCGCAGGATTTGTTTTTAAAGATTGTTGGAAGCTTTTTAAATCATTGAAGCCTTGTGCTTTAGCAATTTTCAGCATTTCCGCTTCTATACGAGCAACTTCTTTTAATCCGAGCTGATGAATATTTTCAGGGCTTTCCGAGGTTGTCGTATTATTTTCTACATAAAAGCGATAGAGCTCGTCACCGTTTGGCAAGCTCCATATACCCTCGTGCTGTCGTCCATAGGGTAAGTAATCTTTCTGAATAAACGTACCGAGTTTTTGATAGGCAGGCCGAACATTCTGATCTATAGTCTGTAATATTTCACGGCTTAAACGCTCTTGTTCTGCTTTCGAAATATTTTTTGGAAATTGCTTTAATGGAGAAGCAAAAACACTGTCTGCCCCTGCGGGAGCTGCAATACTATTAATCTGCTTTGCCACCTTTTCAATTAAATATTTCGGTGGCATCAAGCCATCTTTTTGTCCTTGTTTCGCTAACTGAATACCTTGATCAAGAATAAGAGGAATTTGTTTTAAACGAGAAATATAGTCTTGATATTGCTTAGCATTATCAAATGGAATCGAACTAATAAATCCCGGAAATTGTAAATGTAGCCCCCACATTTGATTAAAAGGCATTTCATATAATTTCAAATCATAATTTTTAAGTGTTTCTTTCAACTGATAAATCATTAAATCTTTATTTAATTGATCAGTTACTGAAAACCCTGTGCTATCAATTGCTTCAAAACGTTTTAAAAAATTTTGCGTACTTTTTTTATCTTTCTCGATCTGATTTTTTGAAAGCTCAGTCCATCGATTGTTGTAGCGTAAATCTCCTAAAACGGTTGCAGTTTCAGGACTATTTTTCAAAGTATATTCCCACTGTTCCTGTAAAAGCTGGTTTAAAACTTTCACCCGAACAGAGACATTACTATTTGGTTTAGATTGTGATTTTTCGATGGTATTTGTATTTATTTCGGGGGGTGCAGCATTAGAAGAATGAGACATCCAAAATAAAACACTGATACAAGCAAAATGTAAGGTTCTGTTTTTCATTTAATTATCCAGAAATATTTAACAAAGGTTAAAATAAAGACAAAACAAATTACGTGCCAAGCAGCATATAAAATGGTGTAAAAATCGAGTATTTTTTTAACTAAATGATTTTATAAATTAATTTTCTTTTTAATTATATTATTTATAGTTGCTATCTATATTCCACATCTGACTTTAATAGACCAAGAACTTAAAAAAAGTGCACATGAACGATCTCAGTGCACTTTTTAATTTCTACACTAAAAATTGTTTCTCAAGAAAACAAATATTGATAAACAATATAGGCAGCCAGTTTTGCTGTTCTATTGTCTAAATCAAATTTTGGATTGCATTCAGCAATATCTAAAAGTTTAATTTTTCCAGTCTCTCGAATATGCTTAAAAATCGCTTCAAAAGTGGCTAAATCAATTCCTTTGACAGCTGGTGCACTGACCCCCGGTGCAACCGCAGCCGCGAAGACATCTAAATCAATCGTAACGTACAAACAGTCTACTTTTTCAATAAAAGCATCAATCGCTGCGAGCACGTTGTTTAGGTTAAAAATATTAACCTCATGATCGCGTAAATATGGACAATTTAAAGCATCGGCTGTATCAAACAAAACTTTAGTATTGGCATGGTTAGCGACCCCAATACATAAATAATTAAATTGTTTTTGATGCTGTTCTGAAAGTCGAGCTGCCTGTAAAAATGGTGTTCCAGAGGTAGCATGTTCAGCTTCACGCAAATCAAAATGGGCATCAAAATTAATAATGCCTATTTTTTTATCTGGTGCGTGGGCTTGTACATATTGGAACAGACCGCTAAAGCTGCCAAAGGCAACCTCATGTCCACCGCCCAATACAATCGGTTTTAAACCATTTTGTAAGCTGTTTGCGACTTGCTCTGCCAACTCGGTTTGCGCTTGCTCTAAATTCTCAGATTCACAGGTCACTGTACCCAAATCGACAATACTGACTGGACGATGAATTGGTAAGTTAGCCAGTTGGGTACGAATCGCATCTGGTGCGTCGGCAGCACCAACTCGGCCTTTATTACGTTTTACGCCTTCATCAGAGCTAAAACCAATCAGGGCAAATTCAGCATGTTGGGTGGTGTTCATTATATGGTGAATACGTTGATGTGCCTCACCCTCGCCATCATGTCGGCCTTGCCATTTAAATGTGTGATTCATGTGACACCGTTTAAAAAATAACTTCTTGTCCATGCTGAACGACTCGCTTAGGCAAATCTCCGCCCAGCCAGTAAACAATTTCAGATGGATGCTCAATATCCCAAGCGACAAAGTCAGCGACTTTACCCTGCTCCAAACTACCGTGTGTTTGCTCTAAACCAAGCGCTTGTGCAGCATGAATAGTGACACCTGCTAATGCTTGCTCAGGCGTTAAACGGAATAACGTACTGCCCATATTCAGCATTAAACGTAAAGAAAGTGCTGGAGATGTACCCGGATTTAAATCACTCGACAGCGCAATACGCACGCCATGTTTAATGAGGCTTTCAATCGGTGGGTATTGTGTTTCACGCAATAAATAAAAGGCACCCGGTAATAACACTGCAACCGTGCCCGACTCTGCCATGGCTTTGACATCATCTTCGGTCATGTACTCTAAATGGTCAGCCGACAAAGCATGATAACGTGCTGCCAAACTTGAACCACCTAGCGATGAAAGCTGTTCGGCATGAAGCTTAACGGGTAGCCCCAATGATTGTGCCGTTTTAAAAACACGTTCAACCTGAGCAGGTGAAAATGCTAAATGCTCGCAGAAAGCATCAACTGCATCGACTAAACCTTCAGCATGCAGTTTAGGCAGCATTTCTGTACAGATATGCTCGATATAAGCGTCGCTTTGGTCTTTGTACTCTGGCGGTAAAGCATGAGCAGCTAAGCAGGTACTTTTGACCGTCATTGGTAAAGCTTCACCAATTTGACGAATCACACGAAGCATCTTGCGTTCATTTTCATAATTCAGTCCGTAACCAGACTTAATCTCGATGGTCGTTACACCGTCTTGTTGCATACAGCGAATACGTTTAAGTGCTGAGCTTAGTAATTGTTCTTCGCTTGCTTCACGTGTTGCACGAACAGTACTGGCAATGCCGCCACCGCTTGCAGCAATTTCAGCATAACTCACACCTTGTAAGCGCTTTTCAAACTCAACACTACGGTTGCCACCAAATACGCTATGCGTATGACAGTCGATGAGCCCCGGGGTTACCCAAGCGCCATTTAAGTCAACTGTTTCGGAATAAGTGTCGGCAGGAAGTTGTTGTTGTTTTCCAATCCAGTGGATGAGATGCCCTTCTGTGACAATTGCAGCATCTTCAATGTAGGAATATTGCCCATTTTGCATGGTCGCAATATGGCAGTTTTGCCAAAGTTTTTTCATTAGCCTATCCTCGAAACTGCCCAACAGTAAAACTATTGGGCAGCTGATTTGTTAGCTTTCCATTTCTATGTTTTGCTGGACAGGCTCACTTTCCTTTCCCAAGCTTTGCTCTGGTTTTACCCAAATACGATAAGCAATAGTTAAGAGAGCAAGCCAAGTGATTCCTACATAAATTGCAGGACGCGAATCTGGGAAGTAGCCCATCATCACTAAAATGAACACCATAAAACCGATTGCAAAAGCAGGGGCATATGGCCAGCCAAATACAGGGAAATCAAGTGCCTTAATTTCAGCTGTAGATAATTTACGGCGCATAGCCACTTGCGAAAGCAAGATCATGAGCCATACCCAAACAGTTGCAAACGTTGCAATTGATGCAATGATGACAAACACATTTTCAGGAATCAGGTAGTTCAGCACCACACCAATTAACAGCACGCCAGCCATAACCACGACAGTCATCCAAGGCACACCATTACGCGATAATTTTTGGAAAATTCGAGGTGCTTGACCACGATTTGCCATACCGTACAACATACGACCTGCACCAAACACATCACTGTTAATTGCCGAAATTGCAGCAGTTACCACCACAATATTTAAAATATTTGCAGCAGATTTAATGCCTAAGTTTTCAAAAATTTGTACAAACGGACTGCCTTGGCTACCAATCTGGTTCCATGGGAAAATCGACATGAGTACAAAGATGGTTAGTACATAGAAAAGTAAAATACGTACCGGAACAGCATTAATTGCTTTCGGTAAAGTGGTTTTCGGGTCTTGTGATTCACCTGCTGTAATACCAATAATTTCGATACCACCGAAAGCAAATACCACTACAGATAAACATGCAACCAAGCCTGCAATGCCATGTGGCATAAAGCCTTCATAGATCCATAAGTTTTGAATCCCCGGCACTACACTGCTATGGTCAGCATGGAAGCCATAGAACATCAAACCTAAGCCACCTAAAATCATGGCAACAATGGCACTCACCTTGACAATTGAGAGCCAAAATTCGAGTTCACCAAAGACTTTCACATGAATGAGGTTAATTGCGCCCAAGAACATGATGAGAGACAAAATCCAGATCCACCGTGGGACATCGGGATACCAGAACCCCATATAAATACCAAACGCAGTGACATCGGCAATTGCAACAATCACCATCTCAAAAACATAAGTCCAGCCTGTCGTAAAGCCGGCCAAAGGACCAATGTATTGAGAAGCATAGTGGCTAAATGAGCCAGAGACAGGGTTATGGACTGCCATTTCACCCAGTGCGCGCATCACAATATAAATTGCAATCCCTGCAACGATGTACGCAAGTAATACTGAAGGCCCTGCCATTTTAATAGCAGTTGCCGAACCATAGAAAAGCCCAGTTCCAATTGCTGAGCCCAATGCCAAGAAACGAATGTGGCGGGTGTTTAAGCCCCGCTGTAGTGTGGAGTTTTGTGACATTATAATCTCCAATCCTTGAGGAAATTTAGTTGGATTCGGCCACTCCATGTGACCGTTTTATCAATCACACTTCAGATAAACTAGGGAGTAGTTTTGGAATGAGTAACTCGTTTAGGCAACCACTCGCAAGCAATTCACTAGCCTGTTCGATATCAGGAGCAAAGAAACGGTCTTCACTGTAGTAAGGAACTTGGTCGCGCAAGATTTTACGAGCTTGTTCAAGTTTAGGCGAGCTTTTTAAACCTTCACGGAAGTCTAGACCCTGACAAGCGCCTAACCATTCAACAGCTAAAATGCCGCGAACGTTATCAGCCATATACCAAAGACGTTTACCAGCATTTGGAGCCATCGATACATGGTCTTCTTGGTTGGCTGAAGTCGGTAAGCTATCCACACTTGCAGGATGTGCAAGCGCTTTGTTGTCACTTGCAAGAGCAGCAGCGGTTACCTGAGCAATCATAAAGCCCGAGTTAACACCACCATTTGCTACCAAGAACGGTGGAAGCTGTGACATATGACGGTCCATCATCATGGAAATACGACGTTCAGACAGTGAACCAATTTCTGCAATTGCCAATGCTAAATTGTCGGCCGCCATTGCAACAGGTTCTGCATGGAAGTTACCACCAGAAATCACGTCACCTTGTTCAGCAAACACAAGCGGGTTATCAGATACAGCATTTGCTTCAATTTCTAATACTTCAGCAGCCTGACGGATTTGAGTTAAACATGCACCCATCACCTGTGGTTGGCAACGTAAAGAATATGGGTCTTGAACTTTGCCACATTCTTCATGTGAACGAGAGATTTCACTCGAATCAGTCAATAAATCGCGATAAGCCGCAGCCACATCAATTTGACCACGTTGGCCGCGTACTTCGTGAATACGCGCATCGAAAGGTGCACGTGAACCAAGCATTGCTTCAACACTTAAGCCACCACAAACTGTCGCGGCAGCAAATAAATCTTCTGCTTCGAATAAGCCGCGTAAAGCGTAAGCTGTTGAAACCTGTGTACCATTTAAAAGTGCCAAACCTTCTTTAGCCGCTAAAGAAATTGGTTCTAAACCTGCAATTTTTAAAGCTTCAACTGCTGGTAACCATTCACCTTTATAACGTGCCTTACTTTCACCAAGTAAAACTAAAGACATGTGTGCAAGTGGTGCCAAGTCGCCAGAAGCTCCTACTGAACCTTTAAGTGGAATGTGTGGGTAAACTTCAGCATTGATTAAGGCCAACAAAGCATCAATGACTTTACGACGAATACCAGAGAAACCACGTGCCAAGCTATTTGCTTTCAATAGAATAATTAAACGAACCATTGCATCATCAAGTGCTTCGCCTACACCTGCCGCATGCGAAAGAACTAATGAACGCTGTAATTTTTCTAAATCTTCAGGCGCAATTTTAGTTGAGGCAAGTAAGCCAAAACCTGTATTAATACCGTAAGCTGTACGTCCTTCATTTACAATTTGCTCTACACAAGCCACGCTTGCATTAATTGCAGATGAAGCACTTTCATCTAGTTTAACTTTAATTGGGTTGAGGTAAGCTTGACGTAAATCGGCTAAGGTCAGTTTTCCCGGTTGGATCAGTAATTCCATGTTGGCTTCCTAATTTTTTGCACTATATTCTGCTGAGACGGTGCTTTTCACAATTGCAAAAAGCACCGCCAGTTCTTCCATGTATTTTTATTGGGTGATCATTGGCAAGTGTAGGCCTTGCTCTTTGGCACAGTTAATCGCAATTTCATAACCTGCATCGGCATGACGCATAACACCTGTTGCAGGGTCATTGGTTAGTACGCGAGCAATACGTGCAGCAGCTTCATCTGTACCGTCACACACAATCACAACGCCTGAGTGTTGAGAGAAGCCCATACCTACACCACCACCATGATGTAGAGACACCCAAGTTGCGCCGCCTGCTGTATTTAACAATGCATTTAATAAAGGCCAGTCTGATACTGCATCTGATCCGTCTTGCATTGCTTCAGTTTCACGGTTAGGACTTGCAACCGAACCTGAGTCTAAGTGGTCACGACCAATCACGATCGGTGCAGACAATTCACCGCTACGAACCATTTCGTTAAATGCCAAACCAAGTTTTGCACGTAAGCCCAAACCTACCCAGCAAATACGCGCTGGTAAGCCTTGGAAACTAATACGTTCACGAGCCATGTCTAACCAGTGATGTAAATGCTCATCATCAGGAATTAACTCTTTAACTTTGGCATCTGTTTTATAAATATCTTCTGGGTCACCAGAAAGCGCTGCCCAACGGAATGGACCAATACCGCGACAGAACAACGGACGGATGTATGCAGGTACGAAGCCTGGGAAATCAAAAGCGTTTGCTACGCCTTCTTCCTTCGCCATTTGACGGATGTTATTACCATAGTCAAATGTTGGAACACCCATTTTTTGGAAATCAAGCATGGCTTGTACGTGTTTTGCCATCGACTGTTTTGCAGCTTTTACAACAGCTTCCGGTTCTGTTTTCGCGCGTTCACGATATTCCTCCCAAGTCCAGCCTACTGGTAAGTAGCCATTAAGTGGATCGTGTGCACTTGTTTGGTCAGTCACCATGTCTGGACGTACACCACGGCGTACAAGCTCAGGTAAAATTTCAGCAGCATTACCATGAAGTGCGATTGAAATTGCTTTACCTTCTTTTGTATAGCGATCAATACGTGCTAAAGCGTCGTCTAAATCAGTCGCTTGTTCATCTACATAACGAGTACGTAAACGGAAATCGATACTTGCTTGTTGGCATTCAATGTTTAAAGAACATGCACCTGCAAGTGTTGCAGCTAAAGGCTGAGCACCACCCATACCGCCTAAACCAGCAGTAAGAACCCAACGACCTTTTAAATCACCATTGTAATGTTGGCGACCTGCCTCAACGAAAGTTTCATAAGTACCTTGTACAATACCTTGGCTACCAATGTAGATCCACGAACCCGCTGTCATTTGACCGTACATTGCCAAAGCTTTAGCGTCTAATTCGTTAAAGTGTTCCCAGTTTGCCCAGTGCGGTACAAGGTTTGAGTTTGCAATTAAAACGCGTGGCGCATCTTTATGAGTTTTAAATACACCTACTGGTTTGCCTGATTGAACTAATAAAGTTTCGTCAGTTTCAAGATTTTTTAGCGTATCTACAATTTTGTCGAAACATTCCCAGTTTCGTGCTGCACGGCCAATACCCCCGTATACCACCAATTCTTTCGGGTTTTCTGCAACGTCCGGATCAAGGTTATTCATCAACATACGCAATGGGGCTTCAGTTAACCAACTCTTAGCCGTTAATTCAGTGCCGCGTGGTGCACGAATTTCTACATCACGAAATTTTGTTGTCGTTGTTGTCACAGTCGGACTCCTTCCTTTGAGCTTACATCAGCAGAACATCACTTGTTTCTGCATTTGTATAGTAATGTATTAACTTGTATATACATCTATATACTACACAAATATTTTTCGGCGTGAAGAGGCTTGCTCGTATTTTTTTTAAAAAGTTGAATAAACTTATGAATTAAATTAATTTATTTTTATATCTGACATAAAAAAAGCACATATCTTCTAACAAGACATGTGCTTTTTAATCAGTAAATGATGTCTTTTTAACGTTGAATTAACTCAATGATATAGCAACTTTTGAGCTGTTTTTTTGGAAAATTGATTGATGTGACACCAGATTTTTTCTCAATTTTTAGCGTCTCATGAGCAGCAAGCTGAACGGAATGCTCATCAACGTTCACTTCCGTTTCACTACCCTGATTAAAAATAAAAATCAGGTCTGCCGAACTTATAAATTCCTGCTCCGCTGCCTCATTCAACCACTGAAAACGGGCATGAAACTTTGCAGGATCATAAATTAAATTTAAATCCCGAATTGCACCGTCTACCAGTTCACTTTGGACCTGACTTTCACCATGAAAAGCAAAAATATCGCCCTGTTTCAGCTTTTTGGCAGGAAGGTCATCGACATGCAGTACCATGCCCTGCCCATCGAGTACGCTAATAATGCGTTGCTTATTCGGAAATAACGAAAATGGTCCAGAAGTTGTTACATCTGCCATCGAAATGCGCCACTCAAAGTCGGCTTCACCTTGGCTTCGAGCAATTTCTAAAGTAAAGCCTGCACCATTTTTCCAAAGCATTTTTGTATATTGATCGGCCCTGATCAATTTAATCATGGATTAAATTTCCCTTCGAGATAATAGCGACTGCCCGGATAAATCAATCGTGCACTTGAAATGAGTTGTTTGTTTGACCATGTGCGACGGCGGATGAGTAAACACGGTTCAGCTTTAGTAATCTTTAACCACTTACACTCTTGAGGCGATGCTAAAACGGCCTCAACAATGTGTTCACCTTCTGTCACGGGTGCTTTTGCCATGAGGTAAGCATTTGGGGTAATGGTTTTAAAATCTTGTTCTAAATAATCTGGAATCAGTGCCGCATCAACTAAACGATCTTCGACCTGAACAGGCACATCATTTTCATAATGCACAATAATCGAGTGAAATAATTTTTGCCCTTCGCGAGTCTGCATTAACACGCTTTGCTCTGCATTTGCATAAATTTGTTCTAAGACTAAAACTTCAGCATGGTGCTTATGGTTTCGTGCAATAATCTCATCGGCAATATTGTTAATTTGAAAAAGTGCAGTTCGGCCTTGCCCTTCAGCAACGAAAGAACCAACACCCTGAATTCGAACAAGTAAGCCTTCTGTTGTTAACTCGCGCAGCGCACGGTTTACCGTCATACGGCTACAGCCGAGTTGATTAACGAGTTCACTTTCCGAAGGAATTTTTTTATTTACAGCCCAAGAGCCTTCATAAATCTTCTGTGAAATCAGCTGTTTTACGCGCTGATATAAAGGAACTGGACTATCAGCTTCAATCGAAAGCTCAGTATGTTCTTGTTTTGATGTTCTGGGCATAACAAATACTCAAAAAGGCAGCAGGCAAAAAGGTATTTTAGTTGACATGCTATGTATATACAACCACATACAACATGTTAATTTATGAATTAAATAGATTTTAAAAAGTTTAAAAAATAAACATAACTCGGTAAAAGCTAATTTAAAGTTTTATGTAGAGAAATTCAAATATATAAAGGCTTTATCAATATTTATTGAATCGTTATTTCTGCTAACCCAGTGCCTCATCCCAGAAAACAAAAATATCATTTTTTCTGGTTTACGAAATGATGCTGAAAATTTTTATTTAAAATCACTGATCGATAGTATTCTTCTGCCACACAGTATATTAATAAAACTGGAAGCACATCGAATGCGTAATTATAAAATAGATATTCTTCGAGGAATTTCTATCCTTTTGGTTCTTTTACATCATTTTAATATTCCTTATAAACTTAAAGATACATGGTTAGGTTTTGATTTTTTAGGTGAAGCATTTAGCACAGTCATCGCAAGAAATGGAAATTATGGCGTCACCATGTTTTTTGTGATTTCGGGTTTTTTAATTACCCATCACACTTTAAAACGAGATAAACAATTTTCTGCAATTAACCTCAAGCATTTTTATATCCGACGGGCAGCACGTATTTTACCGTGTCTGGTATTACTCATTTTAGGTGTAAGCATACTTGGTTCATTTGACTTAAAACCCTTTATGAACCAAGCACCGAATGGCATTGAGGTCTCTTATCCTTTAACCATATTTGCAGCCTTAACCTTCTGGATGAATATCCTGATTATTAAATTTGGTTGGGTAAACTACGCTTTGGGCGTGTTGTGGTCGCTCTCTGTAGAAGAAGTTTTTTACTTTGTTTTTCCATTATTGTGTCTACTCACCCGTAGTAATAAGGTCTTTATTGCTGTACTTGTTGGAGTGATTTTATATGCGCCTTATTTTAGGTCTCTCCATTTTGGAGAAGAAAGCGGCGCTTATTTATATCATTATTTTTCAAGTTTTGATGGTATAGCGGTGGGCTGTTTAACGGCGATTTTTTCTCATAAATATCAGCCAAATTGGACCTATAAAAAACCTCTTTCATGGTTGATTATTTTGAGTATGACCGCTCTATATTTATATGCGCCCATTAAAGAAGTCAGTACATGGGGTATTAGCTTATTTGCTCTTGCCACAGGTTTACTCATTTTGTGTTTCCAACATCCTTCCGAAACACAAGCACATAATCTATTTACCAAAGTGATGGTCTGGTTGGGGCAAAGAAGTTACGAAACTTATTTGTTTCATCTGGTTGTGCTGGGCCTTTTGAAAGTTGCTTTTGTTCCGGCTCAAACCGACTCTAGCATCAAAATTATACTTTTCATTGGCTATTTGGTTCTGACTTTTATCATTAGCGCAGCAATTGAAAAATACTATTCCACCCCGCTTAACAGCTACATTCGAAAGGTTTTTATTAAAGATAAATCATAAAAAATAAGCCCCTTGAAAATGGGGCTTTTTTATTAAGCAATCAACATCGTTTCATCATCTTGCTTAAAAGGATTAGACCAGCTCCGCCATGCTTGTGGTCCTAAAGCCATTTCTTCATCGCTTAACAAGCAGCTATCCAAGCGTTGTATTAAAGCTTGCTCATCCATTTGCATACCAATTAAAACCAGCTCCTGACGCGCATCACCTGTGCGGGCATCCCAATTTTTCTTAATTTGTTCAATGCTGGCTAGGTCACTCGGCCAGTCTTCTTCTGCAACGGCTGCCCACCAATAACCAGCTAAACCGTGTCGAGCCATTGCTCCCGCTTGTGACCATGAGTAAGCCAATGTCGGTTCGGCAGCCAACCAGAAAAAGCCTTTGGAACGCACGACTCCCGGCCATTCAGCCTGAACCAAATCATAAAAACGCTCTGGATGGAAAGGTCGGCGGGCACGATAAACAAAGCTACTAATGCCATACTCTTCAGTTTCAGGTGTATGCTCGCCGCGTAACTCTTTTAACCAACCCGGTGCTTGCGCGGCTTCATCAAAATCAAATAACTGTGTATTTAAAATTTTATCTAAAGCGACCTTTCCAAATTGAGCAATTTCAATTCGGGCACGCGGGTTTAACGTTTTTAAAATGGCGATAAGCTGATCTTGCTGAGCCTGATCAATCAAATCAATTTTATTCAGTACAATCACATCACAAAACTCAATCTGATCGATAAGAAGGTCAACCACAGTTCTCTCATCTTGCTCGCCTAATGATTCGCCGCGTTGTTGTAGGGAGTCAACTGAACTGTAGTCTTTAAGAAAGTTAAACGCATCGACTACCGTAACCATAGTGTCGAGTCGAGCAAACTCATTGAGTGAGTTTCCATCTTCATCTTCAAAAGTAAAAGTTTCTGCCACAGGTAAAGGTTCTGAAATGCCTGTTGACTCAATCACCAATTGGTCAAAGCGTCCTTCATTGGCTAAACGTCTCACCTCAACCAATAAATCTTCTCGTAACGTACAGCAGATACAGCCATTACTCATTTCAACCAGTTTTTCATCTGTTCTTGAAAGCTCTGCCCCACCTTCGCGTACTAATGTCGCATCAATATTCACCTCAGACATATCATTAACAATCACGGCAATACGGCAGCCTTCGCGATTATTTAAAATATGGTTGAGTAATGTGGTCTTTCCTGCACCCAAAAAGCCCGATAAAACAGTGACGGGAAGCTTGGCAAATGAGTTGGCGATTGCAGTGTGCATGGCTTGATCTCTTTGAATAATATTTAAACTGATCATGGCTGGCCATTTAAATATGGCCAGATCACAGGCGTAATCTATTTCTAAACCACAATAATGTTATGTTATAACATAACCATTGATCAAGTTTTTATTCCAGTTTTATCTAAGCCAAATCACTTAGTCTTTGAAAAAGTTGCTTTTATAGTCCCTGACAAATTGAGGTTCTATAGTGATGGTCTGGCCCCCATGCTCTAAAACCTTGACTATCAATATGGATTTGTCCTGAAGCATAAACACCCAGTCCCATATTAAACGCTTGGCCTTTAGTCGCCCAGAACTGACAAAGCTTGGTTTTAGTTTGTTGAATATTGAACTGGTCTAAGTCGCTAGGCTGTTCTGGCCCAATCCTAAAATCAAGTGCTGCATTAAAGACATGTCGGGAAGCATCTGCACCACCTGCACAGCGGTTTAAAGCTAAAGCTCGATAGACCGAAGTCACTTCAAAATCGTTAATCACGCCATCATCAACCAATGCTTTTAATATATTGAGCGTCGGAACAATATTGGACCAAATCTCGCGTGGTGGAACTGCGTAAGGCTCAACTCCACATTTTTGCCAGTCTCGGGCTGAACGTAATAACTCGTGGTCTGGAACTAAATCGGCAAGTCCTTTTTGCTTAAGAAATTGCTTATAAGCTTGTACAGACTGTCTGTGATCTGCAGTTGCAATCCAAACGATATAATCTTCAGGCTGTTGTTTGATTTTAACCACAGTTTTAGATGGTTGAGGCAAAGAGGGAGAGCGATGAGTAATCGTCGGCTGGGGTGTTTGAGTACTACAAGCCGCCAGAGATAATACGAGTAAACCTAAATAACGCTTCATAAATATATTCTATCTTCCCTAAACATCTGGAAGCCTTTAATCACTTAATTTCAGAAATGTTATAATATAACAATTATTAAATCCTTTAATTTCTGTTGTAAATTTTAAAAAATAAAAAAGGACGTATTTATACGTCCTCTTTAGCTTCTATCTAAGACCTAATTACATATCGGCTTCTAAAGCATGTACAGGCTGCTCAGCTTTTATTTTACGGCGCTTAAATTGATAAGCCACCATCAAACACAAAATCCATCCTGGAATCATCATAACTGCCACACGCATGTCTGGCGTTAAAGACATCACAACTAAAATTCCAAGCATAAATGCCATGCAAAGATAGTTGCTAAATGGATACATGAAGCTAGGGAATTTAGTCGTTTGACCTTGACGTTGCATGAATTTACGGAATTTTAAATGTGTCCATGAAATCACTACCCAGTTAATCACAATCGCTGCTACGACAAGCATCATGAGTAAACCAAATGCTTTTTCAGGGAAAATATAATTGAGTAAAACACACAATACCGTCACAAATGCAGAGACTAGAACCGCATTGGTTGGAATACCGCGTTTATTAATACGGGCAAGAGCTTTCGGGGCATTACCTTGTTGGGCAAGGCCTAAAAGCATACGGCTGCTGCAATAACTGGTTCCGTTATAGACGGAAACTGCAGCTGTCAAAATAACGAAATTTAATAATGTCGCAACACCTTGGCTATCTAAAGAAGCAAAGACCATCACAAAAGGACTGCCACCTTCTGCCATTTGATTCCATGGAAATAGTGAGAATAAAACAAAAAGTGTCGCAATATAGAAAATCAAAATACGATAGATAATCTGGTTTACAGCTTTAGGTAAAGTTTTGTCTGGATCACGCGCTTCAGCAGCAGTAATACCGAAAAGCTCAATACCACCAAAAGCAAAAATAATCACAGCCATTGCCATAACCAAGCCTTCAATACCAAATGGGAAGAAACCACCCAATGTCCAAAGGTTAGAAATACTGGCCTGAGGCCCTGCTGTGCCGGTTGCAAGTAAATATGAACCGAAACCGATCATGGCTAAAATTGCTAAGATTTTGACAATGGAAAACCAAAATTCCATTTCGCCAAAAAACTTAACATGCAGTAAATTGATACCATTAATGAGAATAAAGAACGTTAGAGCAGATGCCCACGTTGGGATTTGCGGCCACCAATATTGAATATAAAGACCAATTGCACTTAACTCTGCCATACACACAAGTACATTGAGTACCCAGTAATTCCATCCTGACATGAAGCCTGCAAAAGGTCCCCAATATTTGTAAGCGAAGTGGCTAAAAGATCCACTTACAGGTTCTTCTACGACCATTTCACCGAGCTGGCGCATCATTAAAAAAGCAATAAATCCTGCAATCGCATAACCCAAGATTACCGATGGACCTGCCAATTTAATCGATTGTGATATACCAAGAAACAGCCCTGTACCAATCGCTCCACCCAACGCAATCAGCTGGATGTGACGATTACTCAAACCATGTTTCAGGTTTCCTTGCTCTTGTGTTGACATATGATTATTCTCATCCTTGTCACGTAATTTTTTTCCAATAAATTACGTATATCATAAATTGATCGGATTTTCATAGAGATTGATGAAAAAATAATTGCGTTACTTTTCTCACAACCGCGCATGAAAACAGAAAATGCAAGAAATAACAATTATTATGCAATGTGTAATTAAATTATGTATTGCGTAATTTGATGAATTCAGTATTATAAGAACCATGAAGTAATTGGTTGTTCTCGGTCTCTATCAAACTCATAAGTAAAAAGATGATCTAAATAACGGTTAAAACTTATTGAGTAGCTCAGTCCCTAGACCGAACTTTTATTTGTATAAGACGAGAGATGAAGACAAGGAAGCGAAAATGGAACAAAAACTAAACTCTTTTATTGAAGTTTCACCTCAATCTGATTTCACTATTCATAATTTGCCTTATGGTATTTTTAGTAGAACAGCCGAAGGCGAGCGTCAGGTCGGTGTAGCTATCGGTGATTGGGTCATTGATCTCGCTGCTCTTGAAAAGCATGGTCTTTTAAAACTTTCAGATCAAAACACCTACTTTAACCAGCCTACACTGAATAAATTTATTGAATCGGGCAAAGCCAATTGGTCTAAAGTTCGTAAAACGCTACAGTCTCTTCTTTCAGTTGATAATTTAACGCTTCAAGAAAATGAAGCATTACGTCAGGAAGTTTTAGTCAAGCAAGACAGTGTTACTTTGCATTTACCACTTCAAGTATCTGGTTATACCGATTTCTATTCTTCTAAAGAACATGCCACCAATGTAGGCTGTATGTTCCGCGACCCTAAAAATGCCTTACTTCCAAACTGGACTGAATTGCCTGTTGGTTACAATGGCCGTGCTAGCTCTGTTGTAGTCAGTGGCACTCAAGTCGTGCGTCCATCTGGACAAATTAAACTTCCAAATGAAGAGCGTCCAGTTTTCTCAGCTACGCGTAAACTCGATTTCGAACTTGAAACAGCATTTGTTATTGGTAAACCAACGGAGCTTGGCCAGCCAATCTCAATTGAAAATGCTTGGGACCATATTTTTGGAATGGTATTACTCAATGACTGGTCAGCGCGCGATATCCAGCAATGGGAATATGTACCTCTAGGTCCTTTCAATTCAAAATCTTTTGCTAGTGCCATCTCACCTTGGGTAGTCACGCTTGAAGCACTTGAGCCATTTAAAGTGGAAGGCCCAAAACAAGAGCCTAAACCTTTAGCGTATCTACAAGAAAATATCGCGAATAGTTACGACATTAATTTGAGTGTTGAAATTCAAAGCCCGAAATCAACACAACCTGATGTGATCTGCCGTACTAATTTTAAATATATGTATTGGTCTATGGCTCAGCAGCTAACTCACCACACCATTGGAGGCTGTAACGTTCAGGTTGGTGATTTAATGGGTTCAGGTACTATTTCTGGTTCTACACCAGATTCGTATGGTAGCTTGCTTGAGTTGACTTGGAACACCACTAAGCCTCTAACACTTGCGAATGGTGAAACTCGTGGTTTCTTGCAAGACGGCGACACACTCATCATGAAAGGCCACTGTGAGAAAAATGGTATCCGTATTGGTTTTGGTGAAGTCCGAAATACGGTACTTCCTGCATTAACTTTTGATTTTGCAGAAACTTCGGAGCCTGATTATGAAGCTGTATAGTTACTTTCGTAGCTCTGCAGCTTACAGAGTACGGATTGGTCTCAACCTTAAAAGTCTCGCTTATGAAACTGTACCCGTTCATTTAGTTAAAAATGAGCAGCAAAGTGAAGACTATTTAAAGTTAAATCGCAGTGCCTTAGTACCAACTTTAGTGGACGGCGATTTAACCCTGTCACAGTCATTAAGTATTTTGGAATATCTGGATGAACAATATCCTGAAACCAAATTACTTCCAAATGATGTGAAAGAGAGAGCCAAAATCCGTGCTTTTGCACAGGCGATTGCCTGTGATATTCACCCGTTAAATAACTTACGCGTGCTGAAATATTTAAAAAATGATTTAAATGTTTCGGATGAACAAAAAAATTACTGGTATCAGCACTGGATTCTTGAAGGCTTTCAAACACTCGAACAGCAACTTCAAGATTCAAATGGACAATTTTGCTTTGGACAACACGCAACCATTGCCGACTGCTGCCTAATTCCACAGGTTTACAACGCGAAACGCTTCAAGATTGATTTGTCGGCGTTTCCAAAAATTGAATCAATTTATCAACATTGTTTGTCTATCCCAGCCTTCTATAACGCGGCGCCAGAACAACAACCAGATTGGGAATAGTAAAAAGGAGTTTCAACATGACATTTGCCATTAAAAAAATACATCACGTTGCATATCGCTGTAAGGATGCGAAAGAAACTGTTGAGTGGTATAAAAAAATGCTCAACATGGACTTTATCTTAGCTTTTGCAGAAGACCATGTACCTTCAACGAAAGCCTTTGACCCGTATATGCATTTATTCCTAGATGCAGGTCAAGGCAACGTTTTAGCATTTTTTGAATTGCCAACCCAACCAGAAATGGGCCGTGATGAAAATACGCCTCAATGGGTGCAACATATTGCCTTTGAAGTTGAAGATTTAAGTGCCCTTTTAGCTGCCAAAAAACATTTGGAAGACAACGGTGTTAAAGTGTTAGGGATTACCAACCACGGTATCTTCCACTCAATTTATTTCTTTGATCCAAATGGACATCGTTTAGAACTGACTTATAACGATGCACATGCTGAAGAAAAAATTGCAAAAATTACTGAAGAAATGAAAACTGAAATGTTAGAGGAATGGAGCAAAACCAAACGCGCTCCACACCATACTCATTTCTTGCATGAAGAAGAATTAGGCGCGTAATTCTTTCAAAGCAATCGTTTTAAAAGTCGGCATTGATGGGAATAGTTTGAATGAACTGTTCTATATCAATGCCGATTTATATTGTTTAAATCTACTAAACCTCTATCAATTTACGCTATAAATGTAAGATGAAGGTGTTTGTAAAAATTGTGGATTATTAAACATGTGAATTTCGCTAATAGAAAAAGGTGATTTCTATTTTTCTATAGGCTCAGGCATGATGTAAAACGCATCAATGCCAATTTATGTTCTGAACAAAACTGTTTAACTGCTGAAGTAAATCGATTAAGGGTATTTAAATGATTGAAGAAAAAATATCTGGGGGAGTTCAATCACTTGAAGTTGGCTTATCCGTACTAAATGCCCTTTTAGAGCACAATCAACCCATTATTCTCAAAGACTTATCTAGTAAGCTTGAGATGCATCCTGCCAAAGTACACCGCTACTTGGTGAGCTTAATTCGCATGGATTACGCCAAACAACTTGAGGATGGCCAATATGCCTTAGGTGATCAAGCATGGCGTTTAGGCTTAAACTGCATTCAGCACAGCGATACTTTACAGTTAGTACAACATTTAATTTACGACTTACAAAGCAAAATTGGCTGTGGTATTCAAATTAGTAAGTGGTCACCCAAAGGCCCTGTCGTGGTTCAATCGATTGAATCTAACCACCCAATTTCGATTGTGACCAAAGTTGGCTCAATTATGCCTTTAGTCAATTCTGCTGCTGGGCGTTTATTTGCTTCTTACCTTCCTGAGCATTTTGTTCGTCCTTTATTAGAAACTGAGTGGCAAAAACATCAGGAACTTGGGCTAAACATTGCGCCACATAACTGGGAAGAATTTTTAGAACTTAAAGAAACGATCCGCCAACAACAAATGTCTGCGGCGAAAGGTGATTTACTTACCGGTATTAACGCAGTAGGCCTGCCAGTATTTAACTCAAACCAAGGGATTGAGTTTTGTATTGTGGCGCTTGATAGCGAAATGTTTTTACCTGTTGACCCACAAAGTAAAATTATTGAAACACTTAAAAATGAGATTAATTCAATTAATCAATATATTAAAAGCCGCTAATCAATAGCCATAAAAAAACCAAGAGCATTGCTCTTGGTTTTTTTAGATTAGAGATAAAGCAAAACTTATTTTGCTTCGAGCACACCACGGCGAATCTGGTCACGTTCAATCGATTCAAACAATGCCTTGAAGTTACCTTCACCGAAACCATCGTCATCTTTACGTTGAATAAATTCAAAGAAGACTGGCCCAATCATATTTTCAGAGAAGATTTGTAATAAAAGCTTCTTCTGGCCATCTTTAGTACTGCCGTCTAATAAAATACCGCGTTGTTTTAACTCTTCAGTTGGTTCACCATGTTCAGGTAAACGCTCTTCAAGCATTTCATAATACGTATTTGGCGGTGGTGTCATAAACTTAAGACCAAGGCCTTTCAATTTATCCCAAGTCGAAATTAAGTCATCACAAATAAACGCGATATGCTGAATACCTTCACCATTAAAATCAGCTAAGAATTCTGCAATTTGACCGTTACCCTTGTCTGAGTCTTCATTTAAAGGGATACGGATCATGCCATCTGGTGCAGTTAATGCCTTAGAGGTTAAACCTGTATATTCACCTTTAATGTCGAAATAACGAATTTCCTGGAAGTTAAAAATCTTCTCGTAGAAGTTTGCCCAATACTCCATACGTCCTTTGTAGACGTTATGAGTTAAGTGATCGATTTCTTTTAAGCCCGCACCTTCAGGGTTACGCTGCGCATCATCAAAGAAAACAAAGTCATTTTCATAAATATCGCGGTCAACTAAGAAGATTGGCATACCACCAATACCTTTAATTGCCGGAATGTTAAGCTCCATTGGCCCAACTTTTGAGTACATTGGTTCTGCACCAAGTTCAACCGCCTTTTTAAAAGCTTTTGCTGCATCACGAGTTTTGAATCCCATCGCACAAGCAGATGGACCATGCTCATTAAAAAAGAATGAAGCATAAGATTCTGGCTGATAATTCAGGATAATATTGATATTTCCTTGACGCCATAAGTACGCTTTTTTCGATTTATGCTTGGCTACTTTTGAAAAGCCGATTGTTTCAAAAATTGGATCTAATTCATTTTCTTTTGAAACAAACTCAATAAATGCAAAACCGCATAATTCTAATGGGTTCTCTAAAATATCCATCTAGTTTCCCTCTGGTAATTACCTGATCCGTTTACTTCTCATGCTGATCTGGTCAGCTCCTTTCTCTATAGAATACGCATTTGCTGGGAGTATGTTTGAACCGTCAAAATGCCTTAGCCCAACGCATCCTATGAGAAAAAAACCAATAACTAAAACGAAGATTGAGTGAGCTCAAAGCCGATGATTAATTTCCTTTCTATATGGTGTTTGTTTTCCATACACACTGTCCTTTCTTATCTAAAAGTACGATTGAGATTTTTCAATAAACCTTTAAAAATCGTCTTTTCCTAAAGTTATTCCTAGATTTATGGAGGCCAACATCCTTGTTGGACCCCCAATGGCCATTTACCTTAAAACAGATGCTACTAAAAACAATTAAATTATGCAATACATAATTTAATTATGAATTGTGTAATTTATTAATCAAATTACTTCGTTTGCTTGTGCTTGTTTTAGATTTCATATTTTATAAATCATTGGGTACACTCACATGGCTTTTAAAGTTCTAAGGGCGGAAAAATCATGCTTTTAATCAGTGCCTGTTTAATTGGAGAGCCTGTACGCTACGATGGACGCTCTTGCTCACACACTACACTTAAGCAGCTATTTTTAAATAAAAAAGCGCATGCACTTTGTCCAGAGTTATTAGGTGGTTTTACTACTCCAAGGTTACCCGCAGAAATTGTGGGAGGAACAGGGCAAGATGTACTTGATGGCAAGGCAAAAATCCTAGATTCATCTGGTTTAGATGTGACTGAGCTATATTTAAAAGGCGCCTATCGTACTTTAGACATTGCACGGCAAATACAAGCAACTTGTGTGGTTTTAAAAGAAAACAGTCCGTCTTGTGGTAGTCAAAAAATTTATAACGGTACTTTTCAAGGCGAGAAAATTACGGGTGTTGGGATTACCACGGCACTGTTACAGCGCCATGGTTTTGAAGTGATTTCTGAAAATGAGATTGAAGAATGGTTAACAGCACATCCTCTTTAAGGTTGTGTTGATCTACCTAATCAAAAACCTCTTAATTGCTTTCTAAAACGAAAACAGAAGCCACTCAATACACAAGCTACTAAATAGCTTATGGCTGCCATACTCCAGAAACCATAAATTCCCATTGCAGATATAGAGTGACTTCCCCAGTGCAGCCCCTTATAAGCCATCCACCAACCACCACCCAATCCGAAACATAGCACCACGACTAAAAAAATTAGCATGGGTAAAATCGACACATCCCAACAACGCAGCAAAGAGGTTAGTAACGTCATTAAGCCATCGAGAAAATGAGACATGCAGACAATCAAGAGCAGTGATGCAGCCAAAATCTGTACAGCCAAATCATCTGAATAGAACGTGACAATTAAGCCCCTCTCCAACCATAAACACAAGGATAAACTGCCACTCACTGCCATAATGACCCATATACTTTGTCTGGCAATTTTATCTGCTTCTTTCATGTTGCCGCTGCCCATAGTTCTTGACACCAAAATGCTATAAGCCGAGGCAATTGATGAAGGAAAAATAAACATGAAACCGCCAGTGCTCGCGACAATTTGATGGGCTGCAGACACCACACTCCCGAAAGGTAAAATCAGAATAGCAACTGAACAAAATGCAACAACGTCCATCAACGCCATGATCGCTGTGGGTATTCCTATTTTTAAAATCATACGCAGACTTTGCCGGCTATCTTCAACTGACCGTTCTGGATGTTCAATAAAGATGTACCTTTTCTCTAGAAAAAACAGGTAATAAACGGCCAACATAAACCACCGTACAATGATAGTGGCTAACAACGCCCCTATCGCCCCGAGTGGCGGAATTGAAAATAAAGCGACACCATAAATCAGAAGATAAGACAAAATAATTTTAAGAATGAAGAAAAGACTATCTGATAATAAAACTTTATACGCATTTTCAGTGACCTGAGACAAAGCTGTAAATAAGCGCATCAATAAATGGGCAGGTAAAATAAATACCAAAGCCCAAATACAGTTTTTAGTAATTGAAACGACATGTTCAGATGCACCAAATAATTTTGGTAGATCACGGAACAAGTAAAGCAAGGCAATACTCACCAATGCCGAACCTAACATCAGCCAAACGCCTTGAATAAAAATTTGACGAATACGTGGTATGTTATGGCAACCATAAGCTTCCGAGAGCTTAAGCATCACACCTTGCAGTATCCCCATTCCAATGACATAAACCACTGTATATAAAGATAAGGACACCGATAAGGCGGCAACATGGTCATTACTAAAATGCCCTACATAAGCAATATCAACCAATCCACTTAAAATTAGAATCAAATTGCTAGAGAGCATGGGAATAAATAATTTAAAAATCTGGTTCATCAAAAAAATGCCTTATTTTTTTCTTTGCGATTTATGTTGATATTCACGTTATTTTTAGTGCATCAATTCGAAGCAAAAGACATACCAGTTTTAAATTCAGCTCAAATAAAAAGTGCTTTAAATAAAAAGACCAAACTATCCGTTTGGCCTTCTTTTCTAATGTATATCGTTTATATAGTTATTCTTGTTTGTGTTTACTTGCCCAATAAGTCGCAAGTGCAGGACCAGAAATATTATGCCAAAGGCTGAAAATAGCACTTGGTACGGCAGTAATCGGGGAAGCCGCAAAATGCACTGCTGCAAGCGCCACGCCCAAGCCTGAGTTTTGCATTCCTACTTCTACCGCAATTGCTTTACTGTCCGCATAAGGCAATTTAAAGAAACGCGCTGCGGCAAAACCTAATAAATATCCAAACCCATTATGCAATATCACTACCGCCAAAATGAGCAAACCCGACTGTAAAATAGCTGCTTTACTGCCACCAATAATGGCTGCCACAATCGCTACAATTGCAATCACTGAAACTAATGGCATGACTTGAATATAGGATTCAACCTGACGTTTAAGCCATGTTCGCAAAATCAGCCCAATCACAATCGGAAGTAGTACGACTTGCAAAATCGAAATAAACATCGAAGCCGCGTCAATCTTTAGCCATTGGCTAGCAAGTAGATAGAAAATTGCAGGCGTTAACACAGGAGCCAAGAGTGTTGATATCGAGGTACAGGCGACCGATAAAGCCACATTGCCTTTGGCCATATAGGTAATGACATTTGAAGCTGTTCCTCCTGGGCAACAACCGACTAAAATAACGCCGACCGCAATTTCAGGAGGCAAATTAAATAATTTACATAAAATAAATGCCAAGCCCGGCATCACCACAAACTGCGCGACAACCCCAATTAACACGGCTTTAGGGCTTTGTAGAACCCCTTTAAAATCATCAACGGTCATGGTCATTCCCATGCCAAGCATAATAATGCCCAAAATCCATGGAATATAAGCTTTCAGCCAAACAAAAAATTCAGGCTGCCATAGCGCCAGAGCTGCAAAAATAATTACCCATAGGGCAAACGTCTTTTGAACAAACTGAGTAAAACGGAGTAATGCAGACATACTGTTCATCCATACCAAATCGCAATTAAAGTCCAAGCATCAAAATCAGTATCTCTAGCATTCATTCAACAGATCAGTCGATTGAATACGAACAACACCTTGTTGCTGCATAGTTTGCCACGCTTGTTCTAATGAACCATTAAGATCAATACCTTTGCACGCATCTTCAATTACTAAAGTTTTCAAGCCTTGCTTAACTGCATCTAAAGCAGTCCATGCGACACAAAAGTCTGTGGCAATTCCGACCACATAGACCGTATCAATACCACGTTCTTTTAAATATCCCGTTAAACCTGTCATTGTGGTGTGGTCAGCTTCCATAAAAGCTGAGTAACTATCAATATGAGCATGAAAACCTTTTCGGATAATCAGTTGAGCTGTCGGGATATTTAAATCCGGATGAAATTCGGCATCATGAGTGTCTTGTATACAATGCTTAGGCCAAAGCACCTGTGATCCATAATCCAGTTCAATCGTTTCAAATGGCTGCTTGCCCGGATGGTTAGCTGCAAAAGAAATATGAGTATCCGGATGCCAGTCTTGAGTGAGGACTACATTTTCAAAACAACCTGCCAATTGGTTAATGGTTGGAATAATCGTATCGGCGTCGGCAACTGCTAGGTTTCCGCCAGGGGTAAAACCATTTTGCACGTCAACTACGACTAAAGCCGAATTTTGTGGTTGTTTATTCATTTTCATGCCATCTTAAGTCCCATTCGGGAAAAATATGCATTTTATCTTGCCATAAAAAAGACCGTGTTAAGTAGAGGTTGGAAGAATTGCGCCATATTCTCATTTTTACTGTCTTTTACTTGAAATGATCAAATTGGCATTCTGTGTTTTGCTCAAGTTTACATAGGGTTTATCAGTCAAGCATATTGTTCTTATGCGTCTGATCAGTCATAATTTGCATAATTGTCATTCAACAATCTGTTATTGTTAGAACTGGACAATCAAAATACTGCAACCATCCCACATTTTGTTTTTCTTACCTCAGATTCGGATGGATAAATAGGATATTTTTTAAAATGACTCAGCAAGCACAGACCATTCAAGGCTCAATCGTCGCAATCGTCACTCCCATGTTGAAAGATGGCGGTGTAGATTGGAAGAGTCTTGAGAAGCTGGTTGAGTGGCACATAGAACAAGGTACAAACAGTATTGTAGCCGTCGGTACAACCGGCGAAGCCTCAACATTGAGCATGGAAGAGCACACACAGGTTATTAAAGAAATTATTCGTGTAGCCAACAAACGTATTCCAATTATTGCCGGTACTGGTGCAAACTCAACCCGTGAAGCAATCGAATTAACTAAAGCTGCCAAAGACCTTGGCGCAGATGCAGCTTTACTTGTAACCCCATACTATAACAAGCCGACTCAAGAAGGCCTTTACCAACACTATAAAGCGATTGCTGAAGCTGTTGAATTACCGCTTATTCTTTACAACGTACCTGGTCGTACAGGTGTAGATTTGTCAAACGATACAGCTGTTCGTTTAGCGGAAATTCCAAATATTGTCGGCATTAAAGATGCAACAGGTGACGTACCGCGCGGTAAAGCTTTAATTGATGCTTTAAACGGCAAGATGGCTGTGTACTCAGGTGACGATGAAACTGCATGGGAACTTATGCTTCTTGGCGCAGACGGTAATATCTCGGTTACTGCAAACATTGCACCTAAAGCAATGAGCGAAGTATGTGCGGTTGCAATTGCAAAAGATGAGCAACAAGCAAAGACGCTTAACAATAAGATTGCAAATTTACACAATATTCTATTTTGCGAATCAAACCCAATTCCTGTGAAATGGGCACTACATGAGATGGGACTGATTGATACTGGTATTCGTTTACCACTCACTCCTCTCGCTGAGCAATATCGCGAACCTCTCCGCAATGCCCTAAAAGATGCGGGAATTATTTAATAAGAGCAATTTATGATGCAATTACGTCTTGGTTTAGTCCTTGCAGTTTCAGCCTTAAGTTTAGCTGGCTGTGGTCGCTTCGCACTCAATAATCACTCTTTAGATTATAAAAATGCAAAGCAACTCGCCCCACTTGAGTACCCTGCCGATGCAACTGTACGACCAGCGACACCTTTGTATCCTGCACCAACAGTAGACCAGCTTGCTATCGATCACGCACCGAAGTTTGAAAACAAGCGTGGCAATCGTTTTGCATTGCCACGTCCTGAACCACTTCAAACTGATACGACAGCAGATGCATCTGCTCAAACAGGTAGTGCGCTTGGTCGCCCTCAACTTGTGACAGATGGTAATAAAAATCCACTGTTAAAAATTGATGGAAGTACTGCCGAGATTTGGCAATACACCAAAGCTACGTTAAGCACGTTAAATTACAACGTCATCGCTCAAGGTAACAATCAAGCGACGATTAAAGTAAATGACAATACATATGTGCTTAAGCTCACTGGTGTTGGCTCTAGTCATAGCCTTGCTCTATTTAATCCAGATAACACTTTTGCTAGCCCTGATGTTGCCGCAGAAGTGTTAAACCAGATTTACCAAAATTGGCCAGCCTAGTCGTTTACTAGGCATTTTTTTTAAAAAAGGTTCCCTCATGTTAAAACAAACCTTGCTCTATACTGGTAAAGCAAAATCTGTATATGAAACAGACAATGCCGACCATCTGATTTTAGTCTTTCGTGATGATGCCTCTGCGTTCAATGGCGAAAAAATCGAACAACTAGATCGTAAAGGCAAGGTGAACAACCGTTTTAACGCCTTCATCATGGAAAAACTTGCTGAAGCGGGTATCGAAACGCATTTTGAAAAATTGCTTTCTCCAACTGAAGTTCTTGTTAAAAAACTTCAAATGATTCCTGTTGAATGTGTAATCCGTAACTATGCAGCAGGTTCTCTATGCCGTCGTTTAGGTGTAGAAGAAGGTAAAGAGTTAACTCCTCCTACATTTGAATTGTTCTACAAAGATGATGGCCTAGGCGATCCAATGGTTAACGAATCTCAAGCGATTGCTTTAGGTTGGGCGACTGCTGAACAGTTAGAACAAATGAAAGTGTTAACTTATAAAGTAAATGATGTATTAAAAGCATTATTTGCTGAAGGCAACATGATTTTGGTGGACTTCAAACTTGAATTTGGTGTTTTCCATGATCGTATCGTACTTGGTGACGAATTCTCTCCAGACGGTTGCCGTTTATGGGACAAAGATACTAAGAAAAAACTCGACAAAGACCGTTTCCGTCAAGGCTTAGGCGGTGTTGTTGAAGCTTATGAAGAAGTTGCTGCTCGTTTAGGCGTAGATTTATCTGACATCTAATCAGCTCAACTTTATAAAAAACCGAGCATTTCAGCTCGGTTTTTTTATTTTCAGCACCCAAGAATTTAGGAAAAGTAGACAGATTTGTATATTTAATTAAATTATGACTTGCACAATCTCAAAACAAGGCACTAAAATCAAAAAAAATATAAATTGCATCACAATAATTAAATTTTTAAATAGGATGAGTCTATGGAACTATTTAAGCCTGAAAAGAGATTAATGAATCATCCAATCCATTTTGGTGAAAATCCATTAGTAATTTTATCTAATTTTAGCCACTCTGCCTTAAAGCAAGGATGGAGCCAAGCTGAAGTCGAAACTGTCATTTCTGAAGCTTCCCAAGGCGACTATATGAAACTCATACGTACCTTGAGAGCATATACCTTGTTTTAATTATTGTTGCCATTTTCATGACTACAAGCGCTTAGCTTCAACGTTACACTTTTTATAGCAGGCTGATTGAGTTTGCTATCTTTTCTTATACTTAACTTTTCTCTCAGGTCTGGTCGATTCTTTTCTTCATGCATTATTGTTCTAGTTCGCTTACCCCCAGAGTGTTCAATTTATAAAAAAACACATAAAGCTGGTAGGAATCTTCTAGATTTATCCTGAACACTGCCTTAACAATAAATAAAAAACGATAAATATAAATTATTTATTCAGTGAGGAGTAAACCCGATGGACCATGAACTAGAAGAAGAGAAAGTCGATCAAACCCTAAGCTGGCGTGAAAAAATGGCAGTTGAAGAACACGAGAAACTGTCGCCCCGTTTAGTATATGAAATTATTCGCCGTGATGGTGCCGAAGAGTTAGATCGCCCGACAGCCGCGCTCATCTTTTCAGGCATTGCAGCAGGTCTAGTCATCAGTTTTTCATTTGTATTTAAGGCAATTATTGCTTCTTATATCCCAACTGATGCCATCTGGACCGATTTAATTACCAATTTCGGTTATACCATTGGATTCCTGATCGCTATTTTAGGACACATGCAGCTCTTTACAGAAAATACCATTACTACAGTTGTGCCCCTATTTAAGCCTTTTACCTTAGACAAATTACGAGCTGTAGGCCGTCTATGGGGAATCGTGATTCTATGCAATATCATTGGAACAGCTTTGGCGAGTTTATTCTTCCTGACCACCGACCTGTTTACTCCAAACATTGACAAAGCCCTAGATGAGCTCGCACATCATGTTGGGTCTTTTTCCGCCACCCAAAATCTGCTTAAAGGGGTTATGTCTGGGCTTTTAATTGCTGCATTGGTCTGGATGCTACCTTCCGTCAGCAATAAATTCCTAGTCATCTTTTTCATGACTTATCTGATAGGACTAGGCGATTTTACCCATGTGGTCGTTGGCTCTACCGAAATGTCCTATCTGGTCTGGCAAGGAGAAGCTTCTCTTGGTGAATATCTGTTTAATTTCCTGATTCCAACCACTATTGGCAATATTATTGGTGGTACAGGCGTGTTTACCTTGCTGATTTATGGTCAAGTGACTGAAGAATTGGAACAATAGCAGGAAACAATAAACTATTGTTCCTGCTGCCATCTGCGTTGTTGTAGGCGTTCACCTTCAACTTCACGCTTGTTTCTTGCCGACTCATAGAGTTTGGTTCCCTTTAACTCAGGTGGCAAGTAGTCTTGTAGTACAAAGTGCTCAGGGTAGTCATGAGGATAGAGATAATTAATCCCATAACCTTGCTGTTTCATCAGCTTGGTTGGCGCATTTCTCAAGTGTAAAGGTACTGGTAAATTTGCCGTTTTCTCAGCAAGTTCTAGCGCCTTATTAATCGCGAGGTAAGTACTATTACTTTTTGCACTGGTCGCTAAATAAACTGCTGTTTGACCCAAAATAATTCGAGCCTCCGGCATTCCCACCGCCTGTACAGAACGGAAACATTCACCTGCAAGCAATAGTGCATTTGGATTCGAGTTTCCAATGTCTTCTGAAGCGGCAATCAACATACGTCTTGCAATAAAAACCGGATCTTCCCCACCTTTAAGCATCCGCGCCATCCAGTACAAAGCCGCATCCGGATCACTACCACGAATCGATTTAATAAAGGCAGAAACGAGGTCGTAATGCTGTTCACCCGATTTGTCATAACGCGCAATATTTTGCTGAGCGACTTTTACTACAACTGCATTGGTAATCGTATTTTCAACTTCGGGCTCAAAAGTACTTGCAATTAAGTCAAGTAAATTGAGTGCTTTACGGGCATCACCTGCTGCAAACTGTAAAAGAGCATCATACTCTTCAATATGAATATAACGTTCTTTTAAAAATTTATCTTTTTGGAGTGCATTGTTAAGTAGCGTCTGAATTGCTTCACTGTCTAAACTGTTTAAGGTATAGACCTGACAGCGTGATAAAAGTGCACTATTGACTTCAAAAGACGGGTTTTCAGTGGTGGCGCCAATTAATGTAATTTTACCTTTTTCTACGGCACCTAATAATGCATCTTGCTGTGATTTATTAAAGCGATGGATTTCGTCAATAAAAACTACAGGTGTCAGTAAGTCACCACTTTCTGCAATTACTTCACGTAATTCTTTTACGCCCGTATTCAGCGCAGATAAGCTCACAAATGGACGATCTATTGCCTGAGCTAAAAGCAAAGCAATTGTCGTTTTACCGACGCCTGGCGGCCCCCAAAAAATAATAGAAGGCAAATGCCCCTGATCAATCATTTGACGTAAGGGCGCATGTTCACCTAACAAATGATCTTGCCCAATAATTTCAGACAAGTCTCTCGGGCGCAGGCGTTCAGGAAGTGGAATATGGGTGTCTGACATCTCAAATAGCTTTATCGTCTTTTCACTATAGTCTATTGTGTCTCACAGAAATCTACAATTTGAATCTATGAGACACATCCTTTATTTACAGGGTATTTCCTAGCATTAAAAGGGTTTCTTACTCAGCTTGAGTAAACGAGCATTGGGGCCATCTTCAATTACCCAAATTGAAGCGTCTTGTGCCTCATGTAACCCACGAATACGTTGCTTCATCTCTAATCTTTGTACTTCTTTTACGGGCTTATGCTCTAAATCTACAACAACAATTGCTTCTGAAGATAACCCGCCAATTAAAGCTTTATTTTGCCATGCGGGAAATTGTTGTCCGCGATAAATAATTAAACTCGACGGTGAGATTACAGGGGTCCAGTCAATTTCTGGTGCTTTAAACTCTGGGCGCGTGTGATGATCTGGAATAGGCTGACCTGAATAATGATCTCCATTTGAAACAATCGGATAACCATAGTTTTCGCCTTTGGTAATAATATTAAGCTCATCACCACCTTTTGGCCCCATCTCAACCACCCATAGCTGTCCTTTACGGTCAAAGGCCATTCCTAATGGGTTACGATGTCCAAGTGACCATATTTCAGCAGTGACACCGCCTTGCTCATAAAAAGGGTTACCTAAGGCTGCTGAACCGTCGTCATTTAAACGCAAGATTTTGCCCAAGTTGCTTTTCATATTTTGGGCAGGGTCAAACTTTTGGCGCTCACCTGAACTGGCCCAAAGCTTACCATCTGCACCAAAAAGCATGCGATGCCCATAATGGCCTTGTCCTGAGACTTTAGGTACTTGTTGCCAAATCTGCTTTACATCGGTGAGTTTTGGCTGATTAGGATTAGATAAATCTAATTTTGCACGTGAAATCACTGCACCAGACCCACCTTGCCCTTTGGCTGCATAACTAAGATATATCCAGTGATTTTTGGCAAAGTCTGGGTGTAGAGCAACATCCCCTAAACCGCCCTGTCCGCCATAGTTCACCGCTGGAACACCCTGAACATCTAGCACTTGTTTATTTTGTGGATTAAAAATTTTTAGATTACCTTGCCGTTCAGTCACCAATAACCGCTGATCAGGCAAACTGGTGATCGCCCAAGGCTCATTAAAATGTGCGACTGCCTCGACCTGATAAGTTTGTTTGGCAGCACTGGTCTGCTCTGTTTTTGCAGTTGTATTTTGTTCAGGATTTTTTGAATTAGTATTATTAGAGCCACAGGCCATTAACAAGAAGAAACTACTACATAATAAGGGGGCTGCTAATCGTCTCATCATTTTTATCTCCTTTTGCTTTTATTTTTATATAACGGAGATGATTAAAAAATTTACGATAAAAATGTTACTTTATTATACGCTGTAATTAAAAATGCTCATCGGGAGCGTATTAACGCACCCAACGCACCACATAATCTTCGATATCATCTTCATGTACATCAGTTTCAGGAATACAACGCCCTGCTACCGACTTTTTCGCTTTCACTACGCTTTGTCTGGAACCCGTATTTAAATAGTGCCAAGAAGGTAAATTTTTGCCTTCATTCAAACGTTTATAGGCACAACTCGATGGCAACCAGTGTATGGTTTTTAAAGTTTCCGGTGTTAGTTGTAAACAGTCGGGTACTTGCTGCTGACGGTTTGGGTAGTCAGAACAACGTCCAGTATTGCAATCAAGTAACTTGCACGCCACTTTGGTGTACGCAACTTCATGTGTATCTTCATCTTCTAGCTTGACCAAACAGCACAATCCGCATCCATCACACAGTGCCTCCCACTCAGCCTGAGTCAGTTGCTCTAGCGTATAATTTTTCCAAAACAATGGACGAAGTGAGGTCTCGGTAGACATAAGATTTTAACGGCTATATAGATCAAGCAAAGTGAGATTATAGCATTGAAGTACGCTGGTCTTAAGAAAAGAAGCCGTATTTTTGGCATCACAAAATGATTGTTTAATATACATTTCAACCACATAAACGACACATTTCGTGCAAAAAACACGCTATATAGTAAAAAGACAATGAAAAATAAGGAGGACAGCATATGTTCCGTTGGGCAATAATTTTTGCAGTGATTGCACTCATTGCCAGTCTATTAGGGTTTGGTGGTGTTGCAGGGTTATCTAAAGACTTTGCCGTGATTTTATTAGTGATAGCTGTAATTCTCGCTGTTATTGGTTTTATTTCGCGAGGCCGAACTTAATTTAATCATGACCATATCAAAAAGAAGGAACTCGTTCCTTCTTTTTTTATTGCATAAATATTTCTATGCTTTTCTTTTGATGTAGTTTTTTACATAGTTATTTATATGGATTTTATTTTTTATGCTTTAATCAAGCGTATTTAAATCAAGTTAAATTTCAGGATTAATGTCATGAGTACAGCAATTAAAACCCGTGAAATTCAATATACTGCACCAGATGGTAGCCATTTAATTGGTTACTTTGCGGCTCCAGAAAGTGAAACACCTGTACCAGGTGTCATTATTGGTCCTGAGTGGTGGGGTCGTAACGAATACACTGAACAACGTGCGCGTGAACTTGCTGAACACGGTTATGCTGCACTTGCAATTGACATGTATGGCGATAAAAAAGTAACAACGACTGCAGCTCAAGCTTATGAATGGATGATGCAGACATTTGAAGATCTAGACACGGTGACTGATCGTGCCAACGCAGGGCTTCAGACTTTGGCTGCTCAACCGGAAGTAAATAGTGAAAAACTTGCAGCGGTAGGTTTTTGTTATGGTGGCAAAGTGGTACTCGATCTAGCTCGCTCAGGTGCTCCCCTCAAAGCAACTGCGACATTCCATGGTACATTAGTTCCTAAGGCTCCTGCTCAAAAAGGCAACATTCAAGGTGAGGTATTGGTTCTACATGGTGAACTAGACAGCATGGTCACCATAGAAGATGTTGCTAATTTTGAAAAAGAGATGCAAGCTGCTGAGGTTAAACATGAGGTAGTGGTTTTAAAAGATGCTAAACATGGCTTTAGTAACCCGCTTGCAGATGAAAGAGCTAAAGCGAATGGTGTAGACCTTGGCTACAACAGCGAAGCGGAAAAACAAGGCCTTGCTAAAATGTACGCTTTATTAGAACGTACTTTAAAATAAAAGAAGCAAATTTGGAGCAAATGGCATTTTTCGCATTTGCTCCCTTAAATGTTTATGACTTTGCAATATTTTTACTGTATTTTTTAAACCATACTTCAATAAATATACTCCCGTTGAGCTAGAGCAAAGCCTAGTCTTATTTCCCGCACTCGGGGTTTAATGGAATAACATGAGAGGATACAACAATGACTGACAAGAAATGTCCGTATTGCGATTTTGATGAATATGACATCATTGATAAGAATGAATTTGCTGTAATTTTGCCAGACCCGAATCCGTTGTCTAAAGGTCACTGTGTAGTGACTCCACTACGCCATGTCAGCTCGTTTTTTGATATTACGTCTAAAGAGCACCAAGGCTTACTGACACTTCTTGAAATTGCCCGTCATGAAACCCAGCTTCGCCATCAGCCAGACGGTTTCCATATTGGCTTTAATGATGGTGAAGTGTTTGGACAAACTTCTGACCATTTCCACATTCATGTCATTCCATATTACAAAAATCAACCGTTGAAACTTGATCAACGTTGGGGTGTACAAAAGGATTAATCCTTTTTACCCATAGAACAGGGACTACATTTTTGATGTAGGCCCTGTTTTCATATGTCCATTTTCTTCGTTTGCTTTAAACAAAATTTCACCTAAATTTCAGCTATAATTTAGCCCTTACTTTTCTTCTATAGCTGTTCATGCCTGAATTTTCTTTTTCTGATGCCCTCTTAAACTGGTTCGATCAACATGGTCGGCATGATTTGCCTTGGCAAGTCGCAGATGATCCATACAAAGTCTGGGTTTCTGAAATTATGTTACAGCAAACTCAGGTAAAAACAGTTCTGCAATATTTTGACCGCTTTATGGAGCGCTTCCCAACTGTAGAAGCTTTAGGCTATGCAACTTGGGATGAAGTCGCCCCTTATTGGGCAGGTCTTGGCTATTACGCTCGTGCCCGCAATTTGCATAAAGCTGCCCGCCTTGTAGCACAGCAAGGCAAATTTCCTGAAACCCTAGAAGAATGGATTGCACTACCGGGCATTGGTCGCTCGACCGCAGGTGCACTCATGTCTTTAGGTTTACGTCAGTATGGCGTGATTATGGATGGCAACGTGAAACGCGTTTTAGCTCGCTTCTTTGCCATTGAAGATGACTTAAGCAAACCACAGCACGAACGTGAAATGTGGAAACTGGCTGAAGAGCTTTGTCCCACCCAACGCAATCATGACTACACTCAAGCAATTATGGACTTGGGTGCGACCATCTGTACGCCTAAAAAACCTCTTTGTTTATATTGCCCAATGCAAGCTCATTGTCAGGCTTACCAGCAAGGTTTAGAACAAGAATTACCTTTTAAAAAACCGAAAAAAACACCGCCTGTTAAAACGGCAGATGTTCTTATTATTCAGTGCGAAGATGAATGGTTCTGGCAACAACGCCAAGCTCATGGTCTATGGGGCGGTTTATTTTGTTTACCTATTTTAGAAAATGAACATGAACGCTTGAAATTAAGTCAGCAATTTAAGCTACAACCTCAACCACAAACTTTTCAGATCAGTCATAGCTTTACTCACTTCACATGGTTACTTAATGCTCATGTGTTCCACGTGGAACCTGATCAAAAAGAACATCTGGCGATTGAACTTGAAGGCCAATGGCTGAGTCCAGAACAAGCTATTGCTAAAGGTGTTCCAACTGCTATGAAAAAATTGATCTCGACAAGCCGTTCATGACATAGTGAGCAAAATAATTTTGATATGGCTGTGACAGGGAGTATTTTGTGCGACGTTTAGTTTCCCATCTCTCACTTGGTTTTCTCATTATTCTATTGGCAGCCTGTGCCAGTGCGCCTAAAAAACCTGCCCCGCTTTCACCAGCCCAAGTTAGCAAACTCAAGAGTATGCAGCTTCCAAGTCGGCTTCCTGTTCCGGTAAAAGGTGTCGATCGAGATGAGCTAAAAGACACATGGGGAGCTGCTCGGAGTCAGGGCCGTAGCCACGAAGGAATTGATATTTTGGCTCCACGTGGAACCAAAGTGTACAGTGCAACTGAAGGGCTCATTGCCGATCTTCGTAATAACAACTTGGGTGGCAAAGTGATCTGGATTTTAGGCCCGGCAGGAACATGGCATTATTATGCTCATCTTGATGGACATAAACGTGGCTTAAACGTAGGCGACTATGTCAAAAAGGGTGACCTCATTGGTTATGTCGGCAACACGGGCAATGCACGTTATACTTCACCTCATCTTCATTATGGTCTTTACTTAGATGGTAAAGGTCGTGGTGCTGTTAATCCTTATTCATATTTACGCTAGGAACATTTTATGTCGGAAGCGCTGATCAATCGCTTAGTAGAGTTTGCCGAGTCTGGCAACCAGCAAAAGATCATTTTAAATGGCAATAGCTATCAAGGCTGGATCATGGAAATCAGTGATGATGCCCTACTGATCAGTACCGGTTTTTCAGATAAAGTTGGCAAAGACTTTTGGCTAAAGTTTGAAGACTTAACTCAAGCTGAACTGTATTATTGGGATACTCGCCCAAATGAATGGGTACCATTCAAACTCTAAAATACCAAGATAAATATAAGGAGCATCATCATGAAAACTCAACGCTGCGGATGGTGTTCCGATGATCCACTCTATATTGCTTACCATGATGAAGAATGGGGCAAACCAGAACACGACGAAGCCCGATTATTTGAAATGCTCTGTCTTGAAGGCCAACAAGCAGGTCTATCTTGGATTACCGTACTGAAAAAAAGAGAAAGCTACCGCCAGCACTTTTTTAATCATCCTATTGCTGACATTGCTGCATTTACGGATGACTTTTTAGAAACAAAACTATCCGATGCAGGCTTAATTCGTCACTTAGGCAAACTCAAAGCCATTCGTGATAATGCAATTGCTTGGCAAGCCCTTAAAGCCCAAGTTGGTGATGTTTCTAAATGGCTTTGGCAGTTTGTAGATGCCACTCCTCAACACAATGATGTTGCAGATTATCGCAAGGCCCCTGCTCAAACTGAGCTCAGCCTAAAACTTTCCAAAACGCTTAAAAAAAATGGTTTCAAATTTGTTGGTCCAACCACCTGCTATGCGTTTATGCAGGCAGTGGGTATGGTCAATGACCATGAAAATGATTGTCAATTTAAAGCTTCATAACCCACCAGAACGGTTCAAATCCGCTTAAGGAGTTTCCGATGAGCAATAATACGATTCAGGCTTATGCTGCAATGCAGGCAGGTGAAAAACTGGTCCCATACAAATTTGATGCAGGTGAATTACAACCGCATCAGGTTGAGGTAAAAGTTGAATACTGTGGTTTGTGTCATTCTGATATTTCTGTTTTAAATAATGAATGGCGCTCAACCGTGTACCCTGTAGTTGCAGGCCATGAAATTATTGGACGAATTGTTGCTTTAGGCTCAGAAGCCAAAGGACTACAAATTGGGCAACGTGTCGGTATTGGCTGGACCGCTGAAAGTTGCCAAGCCTGTGATGAGTGTATTGGTGGTCAGCAAGTACTTTGTACGGGCGAAAATATCGCAACAATCGTGGGACATGCGGGTGGCTTTGCCGATAAGGTTCGTGCTGGTTGGCAATGGGCCATTCCCCTTCCCGAAGATTTAGACCCCGAAAGTGCAGGCCCTTTACTTTGCGGCGGAATTACCGTTTTTGACCCATTACTCAAACACAAAATTCAGGCAACACATCACGTGGGTGTGATTGGTATTGGTGGTTTGGGTCATATCGCCATTAAGCTCCTTAAAGCATGGGGGTGTGAAATTACGGCTTTTAGTTCTAACCCAGATAAAACCGAAGAACTCAAAGCAATGGGAGCCGACCATGTGGTGAATAGCCGCGATACAGAAGCGGTAAAAGCTCAAAAGGGTAAATTTGATTTATTGCTGAGTACCGTAAATGTGACTTTAAATTGGCGTGCTTTCATTTCAACGCTAGCACCAAACGGTTCTTTGCACTTTTTAGGACTAACCCTAGAACCTGTTCCTGTTTCTGTAGGTTCTCTCATTGATGGTGCCAAATCAGTAACTGGTTCACCTACAGGTTCACCTGCCGCTCTACGCCAACTTTTAAAGTTTGCCGCACGCAAAAAAATTGCGCCTCAAATTGAGCTATTTCCAATGTCACAGCTCAATGAAGCAATTGAACGTCTACACTCGGGTCAAGCACGCTACCGCATTGTGCTTAAAGCAGACTTTGCAGAATAAAACTAACTCACTGTTTGCATCTGTTGTCGCGACCAGTCTGCCAAGTTTTTAATCGCTTGGCGGACATTTGCAGTTAACTCATGGCCTGCGTTTAAACGAATAAAATGTCGATAGCGTTCATCCTCACCAAAAACATGGCCCGGTACTACAGTAATTCCCTGAGCTTGTGCAGTGTAATAGAGCGCTAAACTATCTACACTCTTAGGTAACTGTATCCATAATGCATATCCGCCTTCGGGCTGGCTCAATGCAATTGGTATACCTTTAAAGGCTCTTAAAATACAGCTACGGTATTCTTCCACTTGCCGCATCAAGTTAGGCCTTAACTGCTCTAAATGCTCTCGATAACCCCGACTATAAATAAAATCAGCTAGACCTAACTGCAAGGGCGTATTCACCCCGATATTACTTACCAACAGTTCAAGTTTTAAATGCTCTAACTTTGTCGTTAAACAAAACCATCCTACTCGATACGCACTCGACAAAGACTTCGACACTGAACCACACCAAACCACATAACCTTCGCGATCCCAATATCGAATGGGTAATGGTCGCTCGCTACTGTAGCCACATTCACCGAAAATATCGTCTTCAATAATAAAACACTGATACTTTGCAGCTAATTCAGCAATCTTCTGCTTCTCTGTGTTGCTAAAGCAATATCCTAAAGGGTTTTGGTAGTTCGCTGTCATTAAGCAAACCTTCGCCAAACCTTGCTGCATTAAGGACTCTAAGCGCTCAAGATCAATACCACGATGATCTGCCGGAATCTCAACAATTTGTCGTTTTAAACTTGCTAATAACTGTAAATGACCATTGTAGGTGGGTGTAGGAATAAGAATACTATCACCCACTTCAGTAAGCTTCTGAATCACTAAAGACAAAGCCGGCATACAGCCATTGGTAATAAAAATATCTTCTGGAGCGATATAAATACCATCTTCACACCAATGATCGGATAGCGCTTTTCTTAATTGTTCATGACCTTGTTTATTACAATAAAGAAAATCTTGTGGCTGACAATTTTTTAAAGCACGTTGAATAGAACGACGTAAACCCTCTACAGGAATAAAGTGGGGCGTTAACTGAATCGATCCCAAAGGTACAAGATGACTTTGTAAGGCAGCTTCCTGAATTTGGTTATGCAACTCCAGATTTGAGACATGTCGAGGCAAAGATAAGAAATCAGGACTATCCGGAATAGGGCTAACTGGGGTGCGAGCAACCACAAAATAACCTGACTTCGGCTTTACATAAATGAGTCCCCTCGCCTCAAGTAATTCATAGCAACTTTTTGCTGTACTTAAACTAATACCATGTTGACGGGCAAAATCTCGTAAGGAAATGAGTTTTTGATGAGGTTTAAGTTCATCTTGATAAATACGATGTGCTAATTGATTGGCAAGAACCTGATATTGAAAAGTCATTCTGTGCTGCTTTTTTAAAAATTTCTGTATCTGTACTGGTTTATAGAACACCTTTAGGCTATGGAAATCAACTCAGAGAGTAGCAAGCCAATGAAATTAAAAGTTATATTGTTATTTACTATTGTTTTAGCAGGTTGCCAACCACAACCAAAAAATGAACAGTACAGACACACGGTTTGCCAAAGTTTGATTGAAGGTTATTTAAAAATGACCAACCAGCAAGACTACAAAATGGAGCAACGCACTGATGATGAAACCAGTGCGATTTCTCATTATCAATACAAACGTAATAGCTCAAATGAAGTTGTTATGGTGAATTCAGTCTATTCCAAACTATATTTTAGCTGCCAAGAACAGCAAAAAAGCTATTTTCTGTCTCAACATTCGGCAGAAGGACAAACGACACCTATTTTAGAAGTTCATATTCCAACTGATAGTTATACGACCTTTAGAGAGCGTTTTTAAAACCATCTTTTAATTGTTCTGCCAAAAATTCAATGAATAAACGGATTCGTTTTGGTAGATGCTCTTGTTGATAATACACAGCATGGATGCTTTGATATTGATGCTCAATTTTGTCTTCAAATAATGCAATCAATCGCCCTTCTTCCATATCTTTCCAAATTTCAAATTCAGATAGTCGCGCAATGCCGTGTCCTCTAATCGTCAGTTGGCGTACGGTCTCCCCACTCGATGCTTTAATTTTTGATTGGGCAAAAAAATATTCATCGCCAACTTTAATTGGCCAGCTATTGATATAAGTAGGTCTAGTAAAGCCAATCAAATCATGCTGTTCAAGTTCTTCAGGTTGTGTTGGCGTTCCCTTAAGAGCTAGATAGTCAGGACTTGCCACAATATATAAACGGCTCTTACATACCAACTTGGCGTGCAGACTAGAGTCATTAAGTTCCCCAAATCGAAATGCGACATCGGTTTTATGCTGAAGTAAGTCAATCACCTGATCATTGCTATTTAATTCGATTTCAATATCGGGGTAACACTCACGGAATTTATGCATTAATGGTGCAATCACGTGCAAAACAAACGGTGTGGCAGAATCAACCCGAATAAGACCGGCAGTACCTTGATCAGACTTTTGAAGTTCTTCTTCGGCCGCATTCAGCTCATTTAAAATTTTACGGGCCTTTATAAGAAATTGTTGCCCTTCTTGAGTCAGTTTCAATTTACGCGTTGTTCGCTCTAGCAAAGTCACATCTAACTTTGCTTCCAAACGGGTTAAAGATCGGCTCACCCCCGAAGGTGTTTGCTTTAAATGTTCTGCTGCTGCCACAAATGAACCTGTATCAACAATTGTGATAAAGGCAACAAGTTCTTCAATTGTTGATTTCATGGTTTATTCTATTATTGACTAAACATCAAAGATATTTTGCTTATTCATCTATTTTTTCGCAACAATAAAAAAAGCAAAATGCACCTCAAGTTAAACAATTATTTAATTTCAGGTGAATACATGAATATCCCACGTTTTGGTCTAGGAACTTTCCGCCTTAAAGAACAAGCTGTGATTGATTCTGTTAAAAATGCGCTAGATGTCGGTTATCGTGCAATTGATACTGCTCAAATCTATGAAAATGAAGCGGCAATTGGTCAAGCGATTGCTGAAAGTGGCGTATCACGTCAGGACTTGTTTTTAACTACAAAAATCTGGGTAGATAATTTTGCTCAAGAGAAGTTTATTCCAAGCTTAAAAGAGAGCTTACAAAAGCTTCGTACTGACCATGTCGATTTAACTTTGATTCACTGGCCAGCACCGGATTTAGGCGTTTCAATTCCTGAAATCATGCAGCTTTTACTTGAAGCAAAACAACAAGGCTTAACCAAACAAATTGGTATTTCAAACTTCAATATTGCACTTACCCAACAAGCAATTGACACAATTGGTGTAGAGCATATTGCAACGAACCAGATTGAGCTGAGTCCTTATCTTCAAAACCATAAAATTGTGAATTTCTTACAAGAGAAGAATATTGATGTCACTTCATACATGACGCTTGCATACGGCAAAGTGCTTCAAGACCCTGTTTTAGCGGAGATTGCAGCAGCTCATAAAGCAACGACAGCGCAAATTGCATTAGCATGGGCATTGCAGCGTGGTTTTGCAGTCATTCCATCTTCGACTAAACGTGAAAACCTGATTAGTAATTTAAAAGCACAGGATATCGAGTTAACTGCGGCTGAAATGCAAATGATTGCCGAACTCGACCGTAACAGTCGTGAAGTTAGCCCAGAGCCATGGGCACCAGTTTGGGACTAAACTCATGAACACTCAATCAAATACGGCGTTCTCGTTATTGGCATTGGCAATTGGTGCCTTTGCCATTGGCACCACGGAATTTTCCCCAATGGGGTTACTTCCGAACATCGCTAATGATTTAGGGATTTCAATTCCAACAGCCGGTATGTTAATTACAGGCTATGCACTTGGCGTAATGCTAGGTGCACCGTTTATGACCCTGTGGTTTGGAGGTTTTGCACGACGTAATGCACTGATTTTTTTGATGGCGATCTTTACGGTCGGTAACCTGATTGCAGCGTTTTCGCCAAATTATATGAGCTTATTAGGTGCACGTCTCATTACAAGCCTGAACCACGGTGCCTTCTTCGGGATTGGTTCTGTTGTGGCAGCGAGTATTGTACCAGCGCATAAACAGGCTAGTGCAGTGGCAACCATGTTTATGGGCTTAACCATTGCCAATATTGGTGGTGTGCCTTTGGCAACATGGGTTGGGCAAAACATTGGCTGGCGTATGTCTTTCCTTGCGATTTCCGTGCTCGGCATTATTACTATGCTCGCTTTGTGGAAAGCATTACCGCAAGGTATGGTTGCCCAAAAACCAAACGTGAAGGCCGAGTTAAAAGTATTAACGCGTACCCCCGTGGTTCTTGCATTACTCACTACCGTACTCGGTGCAGGTGCAATGTTTACGCTCTACACCTATATTGCGCCAAGTTTGACTGAGTTTACGCATGCTTCACCAACCTTCATTACGTTCATGTTGGTGTTGATCGGTGTCGGTTTCTCGATTGGTAACCATTTAGGCGGCCGTTTTGCAGACTTGTCCATCAACAAAACTCTGATTGGTTTCTTGGTACTGTTGATTGTGATGATGGTGACTTTCCCAATTCTTGCTCAAAGCCAGATTGGAGCAGCCATTGCGTTGGTGATATGGGGTGCAGCAACCTTTGCTTTAGTACCACCATTACAAATGCGTGTCATGTCAGTTGCTCACGAAGCTCCAGGGCTTGCCTCTTCAGTAAATATCGGTGCGTTTAACCTAGGTAATGCAGTAGGCGCTGCTGCAGGTGCGTTAGTACTCGATTTAGGTTGGGGTTATAGTGCAGTATCTTTTGCGGGTGCCTTACTGGCGGGATTAGGTTTGTTATTGGTTTTATTCCAAATCAAACGAGAAAGCAGCCCCGCTCAAACCTTACAACAGTGTTCAGACTAATAAAAAAAGCGCCTGAGATCAGGCGCTTTTTTTAGCTTATTTATTTTAAAATTTCCGGCAACTTAGGTTGCTCATAAATCGGGTTCATTACTTCCCGTTTCATTTTAAGCAGCATCTGATAAGGTTGCTGTTGAACAAACATATTGACGAAGCTCAACGGAATTGCACCCGCTGGATCAGCATAGCCACTAGTGGTGACTTTGACTTTATTATTGGCAAGTTTCTGAAATGTCCAGTCCCCTTCATAGCGTGTTAGGCGCACGACATCGGGTTGTATAGGATAGTTACTATTAACTGCCGTATTTTTAATAGTAATCAGGCCATTGGCCGCTTTACTCATTTTTCCTTTAACCACTACATCGCGGTCTTTTAGCGGAAAAGGAAAATCTAACACCATATATAAAGTAAATTCGCCTTTCTTTTCATCCTGAGAAAGCATTTGAACCTTGCCCATATAAGGCACCCATTGAGCTGCACGATCTACATCTAAAATTACCGCCACAGCGCGTTCAAGGGGTACATCAAACGTTGTTTCCGCTTTATATTGAAAGACTGGGTTATCTGCTTTTTGATAGGTCCACACTTTAATATGATTACGGTCTAGGCTGAGTTTAGCCTTGTCTGTAGAGGCAGCCCCTGTATAGAGGCTGCTTAAGCAAAGAAGAGTGGTCAAAGCAATTTGTTTTTTATTCATGTTCTGCTCTATCTTGTTTTTCTCGCCACATATGGGAAGTGTACAGATGGTTTACACCTGTACGTCGTTCAACCCTAAAACATCTTTCATGTCATATTTACGCGCTTCACGGCCCACAACCCATGCAGCAGCTCGTACTGCACCGGCAGCAAAGTTCATACGGTTAGTGGCTTTGTGAGTGACTTCAACACGCTCACCCTCACCAATAAACATGACCGTATGTTCCCCTACAATATCACCACCACGGATGGTTTCAAAACCAATGGTTTGACGATCACGTGGACCGGTATGCCCTTCACGACCATAAACAGCAACTTCTTTTAAGTTACGGCCTAAAGTACCCGCAATTGCTTCACCCATCATTAATGCAGTACCAGATGGCGCATCTACTTTATGACGGTGGTGAGCCTCAATCACTTCAATATCTACTGTATCGCCAAATACTTTTGCTGCAAGCTCAAGTAACTTGATTGATACATTTACGCCAACAGAGTAGTTCGCAGCATATACAACAGGTGTATGCGTTGCTGCTTCATCCAATTCAGCCTTTTGCTCATCAGACATCCCTGTGGTGCCAATCACCATAGCCACCCCAGCTTCACGACATAGCTTTAAATGCTGGGCGGTTGCAGCTGGTGCAGTAAAATCAATGATTACATCGCAATCTTTAAGTACATCAGCCAAGCTTCCTGAAACCTTCACACCCACTGAACCAATTCCTGCAAGTTCACCAGCATCTGTGCCGACCAAACTACTTTCTGGACGCTCTACTGCCGCAGCCAATTGATAGCCTGCTTGTTGAACTGCCTGAATAAGTGTACGACCCATACGGCCGCCTGCACCCAAAATACCAATGCGTGGAGCTGCTGACATAATCCTTCCCAATCTTCTGTTTTACATAATTGGCTTACTATATCAAAACTCTTTGCCCACAATAAAAGGTAAAAAATATTTTTTAAAGGGAACCGGAATTTAATCTGTTTTCACAAAAGTTAAAGAATTGATCTGCACACTACTGAGCCACGAATGAAAAAAAGATGACTATAAGGAGTTCAGCATGCATTCGAAAATTATTGGCCTAATCGCCATTATGGGGATAATAAGTTCAGTGGCATTTGCAGAGCCTGCAATCCAGCCCGGAGAAACATTAGAGAGCTTATCTAAAGCACGTATTACAACAAACGTAAATACTCAAGCAGCAACACCTACAGCTCAAACAAGCGATGCTACTGCTGAGGTTAAAGTTGAAGATATTGATCCAATCATTGAAGAAAAAACTGAAGAAACAGTAAAAGCAGCTATACAACCAGCTCCTCAAGCTACTGTCGAAGCTGTAGTGGCTCCAGTTGTATCAAGTGAACTCAACGTAAGTGTTGATGATATTGATGTCGCTCATCCTACAGAATAATTACGAGTCATTTTCTTTAAAGCAAAATAAAAATAATAAGATGAATCAGCGCAATAAAAAGGCGGATATTTTATCAATATCCGCCTTCTTTTTAATTTCTGATCTAATCAATCATTAATCGAATAAGCGATCAAAGAAAGATTTTTTCTTTGGTGAAGACGCACTGTCTTCACCATCGAAAGATGCTTGTAATTCTTTAAGTAATTCACGTTGACGAGAGGTTAGGTTAACCGGTGTTTCTACCACGATACGGCAAAGTAAATCACCCACCATACTGCTACGTACAGGGCGCACACCTTTACCACGTAAACGGAATAATTTACCTGTTTGAGTTCCCTCAGGAATCTTCAAGCTAACTCGGCCTTCCAAAGTCGGGATTTCAATTTCTTTACCAAGTGCAGCATCAGCAATGCTTACTGGTACGTCCATATATAAGTCGGCACCATCACGTTGGAAAATTTCGTGTTCACGAACAACCACTTCAACGTATAAGTCACCAGCTTGACCATCACGAATAGCCTCGCCTTTACCACTTAAACGAACGCGGTCACCATTGTCCACACCTGCAGGAATCGTCACTTCTAATGTTTGCTGACGATCTGCTACACCTGAACCATGACATGCATGGCATGGGTTTTTAATAATTTTGCCTTGGCCACGACATGTGCCACAAGTTTGTTGTACAGAGAAGAAACCTTGCTGCATACGCACTTGTCCTGAACCGTGACAAGTTTTACAAGTTTCCACATCTTTTGGATTTTTAGAGCCTTTACCATCACATACATCACATGGTGCTGGAGCAGTAAAGGTAATTGTTTTTTTAACCCCTTTTACAGCTTCCTCAAGGGTAAGTTCCATTACATAGCGTAAATCTGAACCGCGACGTTGGCGTTGCTGACGTCCGCCGCCACCAAACGCTCCACCAAAGATATCACCGAACTGGCTAAAAATATCTTCTGCACTGAAACCGCCAAAGCCACCACCAGCGCCACCAAAGCCGCCTTCAAACGCATTATGTCCCATACGGTCATACATGCTGCGTTTTTCGCTGTCCGATAAAATCTCATAAGCTTCAGAAGCTTCTTTAAATTTTTCTTCAGCCTCGGCATTGTCAGGGTTTCTGTCAGGATGATATTTCATCGCCAATTTACGATAGGCTTTTTTGATCTCATCATCACTTGCGGTTTTTGAAACGCCTAAAACCTCATAATAATCACGTTTAGCCATGTTTGGCGGTGCTCCTCACGGAAATTTTATCAATACTCTATTGCCGACTAAATGGGGGGCTTTAGCCGAATTTACAAGGGGAAAACTTTCAAAAAACAGATATATTAAAAAACTGCCTTATTTTTTAAATATTTAGACAAGCCTTTTAACCATGCATTTAATAAAAATAACCAAGCAATAGCACTAAAAACTACACCAGCAACTGTTGAAGCCGTTACCCAAAGGTTGCTATCCCATGCAAAAAAGAAGAGAGGAATAAACCAGACCACAGCAAAAACTGACATGAGGAGGAATAGAATACCATTGCGCATAATCCATAGCGCATGAGCATGAATCCAAACTTCCGCATCATCCACAACAGCTACTTTACGAGCGACCAGATAAGCAAAGGCCGCAAAAATAACCGTAAACAATGCAAGAAACATGAACGCATAAGAAATTACAATATAACGGCGATGCTGTTCGATATGGTCTTGCCCCATCTGTATTTCACCTCAATTCACTGCATTATGCCTATTTTTTATGCAGCGAAATAATCCTGTATTTTTTGTGTAAAGACAGGTGCTACTATATTGGACTTTTCAATATTTCGCACCTTTATTCACAAAAAATTTATGTATTTTATGTTGTTTTTTTCACCTTAAACCACGCTGCATACAATGCAGGTAAGAAAAATAATGTCAGCAAGGTAGCAACAATGAGTCCGCCCATAATCGCAACAGCCATTGGACCGAAGAAAATACTCCGCGAAAGAGGGATCATGGCGAGTACGGCTGCCAATGCCGTGAGAATAATCGGACGGAAACGGCGTACTGTTGCATCAATAATTGCTTCCCACGTTGGATGCCCTGCCTGTCTGTCTTGTTCAATCTGATCAATCAGAATAAGTGAGTTACGCATAATCATGCCGGATAAGGCGATGGTTCCTAGCATGGCAACAAAACCAAATGGTTTATTAAACAAAAGTAAGAATAAAACAACGCCAATTAAGCCTAATGGAGCAGTCAAAAATACAATTGTTGCCCGAGACAAACTCTTCAGCTGAATCATGAGTAATGTCATGACCACTGCCAAAAAGAGTGGCATACCGGCATTGACCGAACTTTGTCCGCGTGCCGACTCTTCCACTGTTCCCCCCACTTCAATGAGGTAGCCACTTGGTAGCTCAGTGCGTAACTTGTCCATTGATTCAGCTAACTCTCCAACAACAGTAGCTGGCTGTAAATTGGTACGAATATCTGCACGAACAGTAATTGTCGGTAACCGATTACGGTGCCAAATCAGACCATCTTCAAATTTGTATTCAATTTTCGCAATCTGGGCTAAAGGTACAGTTGTTCCATTCGCTGTTGGTACTGCAAGGCTCGCCAGTGAAGCTACTTCAACGCGCTCAGCTTTATCACCACGTAATCGGATTTCGATCAGCTCACGCTTTTCACGATACTGTTCAATTGCACTACCTGTAATTGAGGCGTTCAGGAAATTCGCCAAATCCACACTAGACACACCCATTTGTCGCGCACGGTCTTGATCAATTTGAATGGAAATAATCTTGCTTGGCTCGCCCCAATCCAAATGCACATTGGTGGTATTCGGGTTTTCACTAATTACCCTAGCAACCTGTTGTGCTTCTTTACGTACCAGATTTAAATCTTCACCTGACACGCGATATTGCAATGGATAACCAACAGGTGGGCCATTTTCGAGTAATGACACACGAGTACGGACTTGTGGGAGTAACTGCTTAATTTGGGTTTCTAAAGAACGGCGAATTTCATCACGATCATCAAGCGATGATGCCAAAACAACAAACTGCGCAAAGCTGGCTTGCGGTAATTGCTGATCTAGAGGTAAATAAAAACGTGGTGAACCTGTACCGACATAGGCTACATAATTATCAATGCCTTTTTGTTTAGACAGGAATTGTTCAACCTTTTTCACCGCTTGCTCTGTAGCGGTTAACGATGCGCCTTCTTCGAGTTTTAAATCGACTAAAATTTCAGCGCGGTTTGAAGGCGGGAAAAACTGCTGTGGCACCATCTTAAACATGAGTACAGATAGCACAAAAATCCCCACCGTTGTTGCAATCACGGTTTTACGGTAGGTCACACAAAACTCGACCATTTTCCGAAAACGTAAATAGAAACTCGATTGATAAGGATCGTAATGGTGGTCCTGTGAAATGGCCACAGTTTGCGGTTGCGGTTTTTTAGTTATTCTTGCCCATAAACGGACATACCAAGGTGCTTGATGACCTGTCTTGGTAAAATCAGGTAGTAGTTTTTCACCCAAATAAGGTACAAATAAAACTGCAGCAACCCACGACACCAATAAAGCAATCGTCACGACCTGAAAGATAGAGCGTGTGTATTCACCTGTACTGGACTGAGCCGTAGCAATAGGTAAAAAGCCTGCGGCGGTAATTAATGTCCCCGTCAACATCGGAAATGCTGTTGTTTTCCATGCAAATCCGGCGGCCTTAATTCGGCTATACCCCTGCTCCATCTTAATGGCCATCATCTCGACCGCAATAATGGCATCGTCTACAAGCAGGCCCAAAGCTAGAATTAGGGCACCAAGCGAAATCTTGTGCAGACCGACATCAAATAAATTCATGCCAGCAAAAGTCATTGCTAAAACCAAAGGAATGGAAAAAGCGACAACTAAACCCGTCCGGAAACCTAAAGAGAAAAAGCTCACTAACAAGACAATAATGACTGCTTCAGCAAGTACTTTGACAAACTCATGGATACTACGTTGTACCGCTACTGGTTGGTCAGATACTTTTTGTAGTTTCATACCTAGAGGTAATGTTTTTTGCAGTTGGGCAAATTCAGTTTCCAGATTTTTACCTAAGGCAATAATATCGCCGCCTTTACGCATAGATACGGCAATACCAATACCATTGTCACCCATAAAACGCATACGCGGCTGAGCAGGTTGGCTAAAACCACGGTAGACATCAGCAACGTCACCAAGCTGAATGGTTTTATCGCCTACCAGTAAAGGCATTTTTTTAATATCCTCTACGCTTTGTAGTTGGCCACTTACTCGAATTTGAATACGATCCGTTCCAGTTTCAAAAAAGCCTGCACTTGCCATGCTATTTTGCTTTTGTAGGGCTTCTTGTATGGCAGAAACAGGAATACCGAGCTGAACCGCTTTAGTGTTTGAAATTTCAATCCAGATTTTCTGATCTTGTAGCCCGATCAGCTCAACTTTGCCTACATCTTTGACTCTCTGTAGCTGTAATTGCAAACGATCGGCATATTCTTTCAAAAGCGCGTAGTCAAAGTCTTTGCCTGTCAGTACATAAATATTACCGAAAGTATCGCCAAATTCATCATTAAAAAATGGACCTTGCACACCACTTGGGAGTTCATGGCGAATGTCATTGACCTTCTTCCGAACGTTGTACCAAACATCAGGAATCTGCGCAGAAGTGAGAGAATCTTTAGCAACAAAAGTCACCATCGACTCGCCTGGACGGGAATACGCCATAATCTTGTCATACTGACCTGTGGTCATCAGTTCCTTTTCGATACGGTCCGTAACTAAAGTAGAAACTTCTTTGGCTGTCGCGCCTGGCCAGTAGGTTTGTACGACCATGACTTTAAAGGTAAATGGCGGATCTTCACTTTGTGAGAGTTTTGAATAAGAAATTGCACCAATAATGCCGAGCAAGAGCATGAAATAAAGGACAATACCTTTATTGTTCAGTGCCCATTCAGAGAGATTAAATTTCATGGTTATTTGGCTCCCTGAATTTTCACTGCACGATTTTCACGATCAATCGGGTGAATCTTCTGTTTATCGCGCAGCAAGTGCACACCACCAATCACTACCCAATCATTTGGTGTTAAACCCGATAATACCGGCACACTATCTCTGCCATAAGCACCAATCGTTACAGGCACTTTACGTAAGGTCTGATTCGCATTCACCACCCATACATAAGGTTGGTTATCTGTTGCAGATACACTCGAAAGTGGCACACTCATGACATTAGTTTGAGTCGAACTAAAAAATACGCGTGCACTTTGTCCCAGCTGAATAGCAGACTGACCTTCTTTGAGTGCCACCTTAACTGTGAATGTACGGGACTGGTCAGCAGCTGGAGAAACTTCGCGTACATATCCAGCAAATCGTTCGTTCGGTTTAGACCACAAAGTTATCCATGCCGCTTGGCCAACTTTAATCTCGCTAACTGCTTGTTCCGGTACGCCGATGACCACTTCACGTTCACCATCAATTGCCAGTTGATAAGCCGCTTGCCCTGCTGCAACCACCTGTCCAATTTCAATATTACGCGCTGTAATCACCCCGTTTTTATTAGAAACAAGTTGGTTATAACCAGTCTGGTTAGCAGAGACTTCATAATTAGAACGAGCTTGTTGTAATGCTGCCTGAGCCGCATCATATTGATTTTTTACCGTATCGTATTGCGAACGGCTTACGGCATTTATGGGTAATAATTGTTGAAACCGCTTAAGCTCATCTGAGGCTGTTTTTGCTGCTGCCTGTGCGTTTTCTAATTGAGCTTTGGCAGCATTTAATTGTAGCTGTGCATCTGCCACATCGAGTTTTGCTAATACTTGCCCAACTCTAACTCGGTCGCCTACATCCACATAGCGAGCCGTAACTTGTCCACCCACCCGAAATGCCAAGGCAGTTTGTTGTCGAGCCTGTACATCTCCAGCATAGCTTTTTTGTTCGTGAAGTGTGGTTGAAGGCTGGGTCACCATCACATAGGGTATTTCTTCTGTTTTAGGAGCCTCTTTACTACACCCCGTTAATGTGACCATGCAAACAATCATCATACTCATGATGAGAGGTTTTAACAGATTCATATCTTATCGCTCTTATTCAAACTGGTTTTTTAAGGCACAATATATTTGCATCATAGTTTGTTTGTTTTTTAATTAATATACCCGACGGTACATTAATTAAAGAAAAACTTATAAGTATTTATTTTTATATAGTTTTATTAGAGGGTTTCGTGCAAACAGTTAATCAAAGTGGTCGCCCCAAAGATCTGGAAAAGCGTGCTCGTATCTTACAGGCCGCTAAAGCTATTTTTTTAAAGTCCGGTTATCACGGTACCAGCATGAACCTGATTGCACAGGAAGCAGGCGTTACTAAACTCACGGTTTATAATCACTTTCAAGACAAAGCAAACCTGTTTATCTGTGCCATTACAGAAACTTGTGAAGAGACTCTAGGCACTAAACCATTTGAATTAGATGCATCGGCAGACTTTTATCAAACACTTTATATGGTGTGTTCACGTGCCTTGCAGATTATTTATTCCCCCGAAGCACTTAAACTCGAGCATGTATTATTTGAACTTGCAGCAGAGCAAAGTCCACTCGCCCTACAGTTTTTTAATGCATCCCATACTCGTCTGCAAAATCAGTTAGTTGAGTTTTTTCAAAAAGCTGCTCAATTAGGTTTTATTCAAGCCGATGATCCGCTATATCAAACAGAGCTGCTTTTGACCTTATTGCTTGGTGTACGCCATCACAAGGTTCTACTTAGAATTATTCCTGTACCGAATGCTCAAGAGATAGATCGGTTTATTCGGGATGCTATTGATTTATTTCTACTCAGATATCGGCATTAAACCAAAGTCCGATTGCCAAAATTTGCAACGGGTGCATGTCGACTTTTAAAGCGTTATAAGCGATTTAAATGTTATTTTTTAAGCAAAAATTCACATTTTCTTACGCTCAAAGCTTGGAATGTTCGTTAATCGCGCTATATTCGAAAAGAATAAGAACAGGAGAAAATAGCATGGTTCAGCAAATCGATGCGCCACTGCGTGAGGATGTCCGCTTACTTGGCAATTTATTAGGTGAAACCCTAAAACAGCATGCAGGACAAGAACTGTTTAATCAGATCGAGCAAATCCGTGCTCTTGCCAAAGGTGCACGTGATGGTCAAGCTGAAGCCGAAAAGCAATTAGAACAATTATTTTTAGAATTGCCCGATGAAGAGCTATTGCCTCTTACCCGCGCTTTTTCTCACTTCCTCAATTTTGCCAATATTGCTGAGCAATATCATGTGGTACGTAGCCGCAGACAGGCAGAGTTTGATCCGGATGCAAACTCCCCGAATCCCCTTGTTCACTTATTTAAAAAGTTTAAAGATAAAAATATTTCGACAGAAAAACTGTTCCAGCAAATTTGTGATCTTAAGATTGAATTGGTACTTACGGCGCATCCAACAGAAGTGAGTCGTCGTACCCTGATTCAAAAATATGACGATATCAATGCTTGCCTATCACAACTTGACCAGCAAAAACTTACTCCGCGTGAACGTCAAAATGCTCTTGCCAATTTAAAACAACAAATTAGTTCGGCTTGGCAAACAGATGAAATCAGACAGCATCGCCCGACCCCGGTAGATGAAGCAAAATGGGGCTTTGCCACAATTGAGCAAACGCTTTGGAATGCTGTTCCTAAATTTATCCGTGAGCTAAATGAACTGGTCCAAGACAATTGCCAACAAAACTTACCACTTCATATTGCTCCGGTACGTTTTGCATCTTGGATGGGGGGAGACCGTGATGGTAACCCGAACGTTACTCATCAAATTACCCAAGAAGTATTGTGGTTATCACGCTGGCAAGCTGCCGACCTCTATCTAAGAGATATCGAAAACTTACGTTGGGAACTATCAATTCAGTCTTGTTCCGAAGAAATGGTTCAAGCCATTGGTAGTCCACACCCAGAACCTTATCGTGAGTATTTACGTGCAACACGAGAGCGTTTAAAAGCAACTCGTCATTGGTTAGCTCAGCGCCTACAAGGCTTAGAAGCTGATGACAGCAATGTCATTAAAAGCAAAGATGAACTGTTACAACCATTATTGCTGTGCTATCGCTCTCTAATTGACAGTAATCTACCTGAAATCGCGAATGGTCAACTACTCGACTTTATCTACCGTGTGAACTGTTTTGGTATTGAACTACTTAAGCTCGATATTCGCCAAGAATCAGGCCGTCATCGCCAAGCCATTTCAGCAATTACCGAATACTTAGGTCTGGGTAATTTTGAGTCATGGACTGAACAAGCGCGCCAAAATTTCCTTATTCAGGAACTCCAAAGCAAACGCCCGCTACTACCGAAGTATATTAATGAGCCAGAAGGTAGTTTGATTGGTCACCCAGATGTACAAGAAGTATTTGCAACCATGCGTACTTTGGCAGACCAACCACCTGAGTCTTTAGGGGCTTATATTATTTCTATGGCTGAATATCCAAGTGATGTTTTAGCTGTATTGTTATTGCAAAAAGAAGCCGGTATTCAGCATCCTTTACGTGTAGTGCCTTTATTTGAGACTTTAAAAGACTTAGACGGCGCAGCAACTACCATGAATACGTTGTTCAATATGCATTGGTATAAGCAGCATATTCAAGGTAAACACGAAGTCATGATCGGCTACTCGGATTCAGCAAAAGATGCCGGTTTCATGTCTGCCAACTGGGCTCAATACCGTGCTCAAGAAGAGCTGACTGCAATTGCTCGTAAACACGGCGTACAGTTGACTCTGTTCCACGGTCGTGGCGGCTCAATTAGCCGTGGTGGTGCTCCAACCCAACAGGCACTCTTTTCGCAACCACCGGGCTCAATCTCTGGTGCAATTCGTGTGACAGAACAAGGTGAAATGATCCGCTTCAAATTCGGTCTAGAAGGTATTGCCATGCAAAACCTTGAAATCTATACCGCAGCAACGCTTGAAGCGACATTATTACCACCACCAGAGCCTAAGGCTGAGTGGCGTGAACTTATGAACCGTATGACAGATCATTCTGTGAAGGTTTATCGTCAAACAGTGCGTGAAAACCCGCATTTTGTGAAATATTTACGGACTGTCACTCCTGAGCTTGAATTACAAATGTTGCCACTAGGTTCACGCCCGGCAAAACGTAAAGTAAGTGGTGGTATCGAATCTTTACGTGCTATTCCATGGGTATTTGCTTGGACACAAATCCGTTTGATGTTACCTGCATGGTTAGGTACAGGTGCGGCGATTAATGAAGTGATTGCCGATCAGCAAAAAGCAACGCTTGATGAAATGCTTCAGCAATGGCCTTATTTCCAGACACTCATTGATATGCTGGAAATGGTATTGTCTAAAGCCGATGCCAATATTGCACTCTACTACGAGTCTCATTTGACTGAAGATGAAGACTTAAAAATGCTTGGCAATCAGTTACGCCAACGTCTAAAAGATGCTGTGGAAACCTTACTTACGTTAAAAGATGAATCAAAACTATTAAGCGACAATGAAGTTTTGGATCAGTCTATGCAAGTTCGTAAACCGTATTTACTGCCTTTGCATCTTTTACAAGCTGAACTCATGAAACGCCGCCGTGATTATCTTGCTGAACGTCAGGCAGAGCATACCCCTGTTGACCATGCACTTATGGTAAGTATTGCCGGAATTGCTGCTGGTTTACGTAATACAGGCTAAGCTCATTTTACTAACTACTTTCTTAAAGCAGTGCATCTTGGATGTGCTGCTTTTTACTTGCAAAATTCCTTGTTTTTCTCAAATTTTCCCCGATTTTTCATTTTTTAGAATATTTTTTTAAAAATCATAAAATTAATTTTTATCAGAAAAAAACACCTAATTCCTTATATTTAGAATTTATAAAATTATACCGATCGTTAAAAAATAATTACTTTTCACTTTCATATTCAATACAAGAGATTAAATGCTTTTACAAGAAAGAGTATCATTGCACCAATTAAAGAATAATGAGCTTATTTTATGTCCAACTGGTTTCCCAAATGGCAGCCTTACCAAGGTGATGTTGACCATCGACCGGTCTCTACCAATGAATATCTCCCTCCAGTTCAAAGTGCTATTTTAGGTATCCAACATGCATTTGCCATGTTTGGAGCAACTGTTTTAGCACCTTTACTCATGGGCTTTAACCCTAACCTTGCTATTTTAATGTCAGGTATCTGTACCATCCTGTTCTTCTTAATTACAGGTGGTCGTGTTCCTAGTTATTTAGGTTCGAGTTTTGCCTTTATTGGGGTTGTTGCAGCAGCCACGGGGCATATCACAGGTTCAGGGGCCAATCCAAATCTTTCTATTGCGTTGGGCGGGATCGTAGCGTGCGGTATCTTTTATGCACTCATCGGTTTTATTGTCATGCTCACGGGTACACGCTGGATTGAAAAACTCATGCCACCTGTGGTGACTGGTGCAATTGTGATGATTATTGGTCTCAACCTTGCCCCTGTTACCATTAAAGGCGTTGCAGGACAGCCATTTGAAATGTGGATGGCCTTAATTACTGTACTTTGTATGGGCAGTATTGCAGTTTTTACACGAGGCTTATTGCAGCGTCTACTTCTATTGGTAGGTTTGATCTTGGCTTATGTAATCTATGCGATTGCGACAAACGGTCTAGGTTTAGGTAAACCGATCGATTTTAGCCAGATCTCACAAGCTTCGTGGTTCGGTATTCCAAACTTTTCACATCCTACTTTTGATACTAAGGCTATTTTAATTATTGCACCGGTTGCACTGATTTTAGTAGCAGAAAACTTAGGCCATATCAAAGCGGTAGGTGCAATGACTGGAGAAAACCTAACTCCACAATTAGGCAAAGCCTTTGTCGCTGATGGTTTAGCTACGACACTTTCTGGTAGTGTTGGCGCGCCAGGGATGACAACTTATGGTGAAAACATTGGTGTGATGGCAGTCACTCGTGTGTACTCAACCATTGTATTTGTGATTGCAGGCATCTTTGCTATTTTCTTAGGTCTATCACCAAAATTTGGCGCTGTCATTAGTACCATTCCAAGTGCAGTCCTTACAGGTGCATCTATTGTGGTATTTGGCTTAATTACCATTGCCGGTGCAAAAATCTGGATTGAAAACAAAGTCGATTTTTCTAACAATAAAAATCTGATCGTGGCTTCAGTAACCATTATTTTGGGTGCTGGAAACTTTGAATTATTGTTCGGTAATTTCAATTTAGGTGGTATTGGTACAGCAACGTTTGCAGCCATTATTTTAAACTGGCTGTTTAGTTTAAAAGATAAAACCTAAATTCTAAAAGGCAGCGCAAGCTGCCTTTTTTCATTCCGATTTAGTATGATGAATTTTTGCATTTCAATACGTTCCTATCATGCGTTTTGATTTTTTTGATTTACAGCTGGTTCTTCATATTGTCTCGACTGGTAGCCTCACCAAAGGCGCTGACCGCTCTGCGATTTCACTTCAGGCAGCGAGTGAACGTATAAAAAAACTTGAACAGTATTTTGAAACCCCATTATTTATTCGCCAAACCACAGGTGTAGAACTCACTACAGCTGGACATGCATTTGTAGAACATGCTCGTCAGCTTTTAGCTCAAAAAGATCAACTCGAACAAGAAATGCAGCGGTTCAGACAGCCGACAACAGAAGCATTAACACTTTGGTGTAACTCATCCGCTCAAAGTGAATATCTACCTACGTTATTACCGCAATATCTAGTGCTTCATCCCGAAATGAATATCGATTTGCATGAAGCAGAAAGCTCAGAAATTGTAGATGCATTAACCCAAGGGATTGCAAGTCTTGGCCTAGTCTCGAGTTTTTTCAATACCCGACATTTACAAACTAAAGAGTTTGCAAGCGACCCATTAGTACTTATTTGCCCTGTGACACATGAGTTAGCCCACTACAAAGAGCTAAATTTAGTAGATGCTTTAAGCTATGGTTTTATTGGACTCAAATCACATCACTCTTTACAACAGTCCATTGAAACCCAAGCCAAATTATTAGGTTTTAACATACAGTATCGGTTGCGCTTACCTAACTTTGGCGCAATTGCCGAGGTAGTCGCCAAAGGTGTGGGAATTGCGATTATGCCTGCCCGTGCTGCACAGCGCCTACAATCAGACTATGATTTCCATTCAATTCAACTGCTAGGCGCATGGGCAAACCGTAAACTACTTTTGGCCACACAAAGTTTCAATCAGTTGCCTAGTAGTTACCAACAGTTTGCAGACTTTTTATTGCAGCATCGTCCTTAAAAATTAACTTAATGCAAAATCATATAAAGTCCTAATGACATCAAGCCTATAAAAAAGATACGGCGAAAAATCTGCTCATTCAGTCGATAGCGGATTTTTTTACCGATCCACATTCCAATGAGCGCAGCTAACAACGCAGCGAAAGATAAACGATAGTCCAGTGTTATCCCTGACATCGGGTTATGGTGTAAAAACACAGCAAGGCAAATGGTAGAGACCGTAAACGTTAATCCTAAAGCCTGTACCAACTCATCACGTTTTAAATGCAAAGACTGCAAATACGGCACAATAGGAATAATAATAACGCCTGTTGCTACAGTCACTGCCCCGCCGATATATCCAATAATGGGTGATAACCAGCGCTCATGCTTCCCTAAATGCGGAAGTTTCTTCACACATAGACCATAAAGCCCATATAAGGCCAACATGCAACCTAATAAAATTTCACTACTTTGACCATGACTTTGACTTAAGGTAGGTAGAAAACTCCATATTGAGCCCACCACAATACCTGCGAGCAACGTCCAGAAACGGCGAATAAAAGCCCAGACATGTCCTTCGGCAAAAAGCTGCCAGACGTTGGTGACCATTGAAGGAACAATTAAAAGAGATGCAGCCTGAAAAGGGCTCATTGCGATGGTGAGTAAGCCCATTGATACCGCAGGCAAACCTAAGCCGATCATGCCTTTAATCATGCCCGCAAAGGCAAACACCATCATAATAATTGCTAGAAATGTCACTGTTTATCTCCGATTCCCTACAAGGTTATGCTACGGAAAAAACAGGCTTTGCCCTATTCTTGTTTTTAGGAGTAGGCCTCAATTAGAAGTTGAGGCCGTTTTGTATTTTTCTTCTAAAACATTACTAAAAATACTTTCAATCATCCAAACCCGATACAGGCTATTAAATACATAGCTTTGTCCATCGATACGCAATTCTAAAACCGGCAAATCAGGTTGATGCTTGTCTTGGCAAAGTGCATCATTTTGCGCTAAAACCGACTGTATATCCTGTTCAGTTAACTGCTCAATACCCAGTTGCTGCTGCAACTGTTGGAAATGCTTCTGGAAAGATAGATCTTTTCCTTTCGTCCAAACAGCCAGCAAAATAGTGAAAATTGTATCAAGTTGCTGATTTTCCGGCACACTATAGAAAAGCTTTGCCATCCCAAGCGTACTTTCTTCTGTAGGTCGGCAAAAAGGTGTAAAAGCAACCTCGGTACGTTTAGACACACGTGTTGCCAAGCTCCAGTCAAACCAGTCTCGGCCCCGATAACTCAAAGGATAAACTTTTAGCTGAATATCATAATAGTCTGCGAGCTCTTCTTTAATATAGGCAAGCAACAACCAGCTCATCGGGTCTTCTAAAGCGATAAATACATCAAGTTCAGGATGCAAAGCCTGAATTTCATTTAACGCCTCAGCATCATTAATCAAATGTTCACGCCATTCGATATGATTAATTAAAAATATCGGATTACCTGTCAGTAACTTTTGTTGTTTTAAACGTCTGGTTAAACGTAATAAATCATCTACTGCATGATATTTACGTCCACCAAACTCAAAGTATGCCGCTCGAACAGGTTCATCCGTAAAAATACGTTCTGGAAAATGCTGAGGAACCTGATGCTTGACCGCCATGGCATGTAGAGTACGCAATTTTCCATATTGCTGTTGCCAAAGCATGTGAAAGATATCTTCAAGTAAATGTAAGAAGTTCTGACCTTGTAATGGGGTTCTTTTTAATATGACAGCGGCTTGTTTTAAAGATTCTGGACTTGGGATTTCTGGAAACTCATCAAAAGCAAACCGGTGCTGATTTGCTAAAATTTTGGCATCATTTAAACAATAATGCTGCCACTCCTCATGCGTCATGCTATTTGGAGGTTCAGAAGCCGTATGGGAAATAATAATTTTTAAAGGTTTAAGTTCATCACTTAAAATTTCATCTAGCTGAGACAATTGCTGAACAGCCAGATAGCTATACACATCATCAAGTCGTAAATAAATACTTAAACCATTTTCCGTGGGTAACACCGCTTGACGAGAAGGCTTTTGGTAAAACCAGCTCGATCGGATAGGGTCAAACCAACGGCGTAGCAGTGACATGAGTAGTGCCTCTAAAAATAAATCCTAAGCGAGATCAAAAGTTATTTTGATCATAGTGCAAGGTGAAACAGTAGTCGAGATAGAAAAATGACTACCTAAGTTCGCGCAGAAAATATGTCATGTTATTTCGCGAGTTTCTGCGTAGGTGAAGATTTTATCACCATTTTATGGCAAACCCATAGAATGATCTGAAACCACCTTTTTCTACAAGCGGATTTTTTTTACCAGACATAAAAAATGCACCCTTAACATGATAACAATTCATCGTGTTAATGGGTGCATGTTTCCTACTCAATTATTAAAATTGAATATTTTATAGAACGCGTACAGCTCCTTTTGCTGCACTTGTGGTATGCATTGCATAAACTTTTAACGCTTTTGATACCTTACGTTTACGTTCTTCCTTCGGATGCCAACCTTTCGCTTCTTGAACTGTACGACGGTGCGCCAAAGTCGCATCATCAATATTCAAGTGAATGGTACGGTTTGGAATATCAATTTCGATGGTATCGCCATCTTCAACCAAACCAATCGCACCGCCTTCAGCAGCTTCTGGCGAAACGTGACCAATTGAAAGACCTGATGAACCACCAGAGAAACGGCCATCTGTAACTAACGCACAGTCTTTTCCTAAACCTTTCGATTTAAGATAGCTGGTTGGGTAAAGCATTTCTTGCATACCCGGACCACCACGTGGACCTTCGTAGCGAATAACAACCACATCACCAGCTTTAATTTCATTGCCTAAAATTGCTTCTACCGCTGCATCTTGGCTCTCAAAAACTCGTGCTGAACCTGTGAATTTTAAAATAGATTCGTCAACGCCCGCAGTTTTTACAATACATCCATCAAGCGCAATGTTGCCGTAAAGAACAGCTAAACCACCATCTTTAGAGAATGCATGTTCTGCATTACGAATCACACCCTTTTCACGGTCGCCATCTAAAGTTGAGTAGTAACGGTTTTGTGAGAATGCAACTTGAGTTGGAACGCCACCCGGAGACGAGCGATAGAACTCATATACATCTGGATCTTCAGTACGGATAATATCCCACTTATCTAACGCATCTTTTAATGTTTTCTCATGTACAGTTGGTACAGATACATCAAGTAGATTCGCACGATCAAGCTCGCCTAAAATGGCCATGATACCGCCTGCACGATGTACATCTTCCATATGTACGTCTTGTTTTGCTGGTGCTACTTTTGAAAGCACTGGTACTCGACGTGACAACTCATCAATATCGTCCATCGTAAAATCAACTTCAGCTTCATTTGCCGCAGCTAACAAGTGAAGAACTGTATTGGTTGAACCACCCATGGCAATATCAAGTGTCATCGCATTTTTAAAAGCAGCTTTAGTGGCAATTGAACGAGGCAAAATACTTGCATCATTTTGCTCATAGTAGCGTTTGGCCAATTCAACAATAAGCTGACCTGCTTTTAAGAATAATTTTTTACGGTTTGCATGCGTTGCAACGATAGAACCATTGCCCGGTAACGATAAACCTAGCGCTTCTGTTAAACAGTTCATTGAGTTCGCAGTAAACATACCTGAACACGAACCACAAGTTGGGCATGCTGAACGTTCAAATTCTGCAACTTCTTCGTCTGTGTAGCTGTCATCAGCTGCAACAACCATAGCATCTACAAGGTCAATTGCTTTTTCATCACCGCGGAATTTAACCTTACCTGCTTCCATTGGTCCGCCAGACACAAATACCACAGGAATATTTAGACGCATCGCAGCCATCAACATTCCCGGAGTAATTTTGTCACAGTTCGAAATACACACCATCGCATCGGCGCAATGTGCATTCACCATATATTCAACTGAGTCCGCAATTAAATCACGTGATGGTAATGAATAAAGCATGCCGTCATGCCCCATTGCGATACCGTCATCCACCGCGATTGTATTGAACTCTTTAGCAACACCACCTGCTGCCTGAATTTCTGCCGCGACAAGCTGTCCTAAATCTTTCAGATGGACGTGGCCCGGAACAAATTGGGTAAATGAATTGACCACTGCAATAATCGGTTTGCCGAAATCTTCATCTTTCATTCCTGTTGCACGCCATAAGCCACGTGCGCCAGCCATATTTCTTCCGTGTGTCGATGTTTTTGAACGATAGTCAGGCATTTGTGTTTCCAACAAGTTGTGCTTGAGTGAAATGACTTCCACTCTGGCTGAATGATACTGATATAGCGTTAGATCAGTCGGAATATTGACTCATCATCATAATTTGATCATTCTCCATTCTATAGAAGCAAATAATATTGGGAAAGCCAAGAACGATAATACTCAGTCAATATTTAGCAAAACTTACATGAATAATTTTTTATTTTTTTATAACCTTTTTTTATCAATAAAAGTTTTTGAATAATTTTTTGTTCACTATTTATGGCTTTAGCTCTCCTTTGTACCTCGATTTAGGGCTTCAATCGTTTTTCACGTATACTAGCGTTAAACTTTTTTTGGATTGCATTTGTGAAAATTATTTTTGCTGGCACCCCCGAATTTGCTGCAACAGCATTGGCGGCTCTACTAAAAACTTCCCATGAAATTATCGCGGTTTATACTCAACCAGACCGTAAAGCAGGTCGTGGACAAAAACTAACACCGTCTCCTGTAAAACAGCTTGCGCTGGAACATAATATTCCTGTTTATCAACCACTTCACTTCAAAGCTTCAACTGAAGAAGGCTTGGCAGCTCAACAAGAACTTGCTGCTTTAGGCGCTGATGTCATGGTAGTTGCAGCATATGGCTTAATTCTTCCACAAGCTGTGCTCGATACACCTAAATATGGCTGTTTAAATATTCACGGCTCATTATTACCACGCTGGCGCGGTGCAGCACCGATTCAGCGTGCAATTGCAACAGGTGACGACGAAACTGGTATCACCATCATGCAAATGGCGGCGGGTTTAGATACAGGCGATATGATGTATAAAACCTATTGCCCAATCACTTCCGAAGATACATCAGCGACGTTGCATGACAAACTTGCAGCTCAAGGTGCAACAGCAATTTGTGCGGTACTTGAGTCAGAAGAAACTCTGCAAAAATATTTAGCAGAACGCGAAGTTCAAGACGAAAGCTTAACAGTCTATGCGCATAAACTCGTGAAATCAGAAGCTCGTATTGATTGGTCTATGAATGCAGTTCAAGTTGACCGCAATATCCGTGCATTCAACCCATGGCCTGTTGCCTTTATTCAACTTGATGAAAATAATGCGCTGCGTGTTTGGAATTCAACAATTTCTAATCAAAACAAAGCAGATGCTCAAGCTGGTGAAATTATTGCAATCGATAAACAAGGTGTACATGTCGTTTGCGGTGAAAATACATTTATTTGTTTAACGAGTGTGCAGTGGCCGGGTGGTAAAGCATTAAATGCTCAACAAATTGCACAAACTCAAAAACTTCACGTAGGACAGATTCTGCCATGAGTCAGGTTACTTCAAATTCATCACGTTTTAACCTGCGCGCTCAAGTCGTCCAGACCTTGCTAAAAGTTCAGCAAGGTCAATCATTGGCTAGTATTTTAAATACACAGCTGAATCAAGTAGCAGAGCGTGATCGTGCACTATTTCATGAACTTGTTTTAGGTACATTGCGCCAATGGTTCGCACTTAAGTCAATTAGCCTGCCTTTACTCAGCAAACCTTTAAACAATGAGACAGTAGAAACCTGCCTATATGTTGGCCTTTATCAAGTTTTATGCACGCGTATTGCAGCGCACGCTGCCATTTCGGAAACAGTCGATGCGACTAAACAACTTGGTTTCCCTGCACTCAGTGGTATTGTTAATGCAATTTTGCGCCGAGCAACTCGCGAAACTGAAGACTTTGAACAAGGTTTACAGCAAGCGCATGGCTTACCAAGTTGGCTTTTTAAACGCTTAAAAAAGGATTGGGGAGAACAAACAGAAGCTCTCTGCCAATCGTTAAAGCAAGTTGCGCCTTTAACTTTACGGGTGAACCAGCGTCATATTGGTCGAGATGCTTATTTAGCAAAACTGCAAAGTTTAGACATTCAGGCACGTGCGTGTTTGTTTTCCGAAGCTGGTATTGTCCTTGAGCAATCTGTACAAATCACTCAGTTACCGGGTTTTGAACAAGGCTGGTTCTCTGTACAAGATGAACATGCACAGCTATGTGCCACCTTGTTGCCTGATTTAAACAATAAAACGGTTATTGATGCTTGTGCTGCGCCAGGGGGTAAAACGGCTCATTTGCTTGAAAAGTTTAAACCAGCACAGCTTATCGCTATTGATCAGGACCCAAGTCGTTTAGTCCGTGTGACTGAAAACTTAAATCGCTTAGCACTCGATCAAAGCCATACGGAAATTTTGGCAGCCGATGCAACCAAGTGGACTCCTGTGCAACCTGTAGATTGTATCGTACTTGATGCTCCTTGTTCTGCGACAGGTGTGATTCGACGTCATCCTGACATACGCCTATTGCGCCAATCTAGTGATATAGCCCAAACCATTGAGCTACAAAAGCAGATCTTAGAGCACATGTGGCAGCAACTCAAAGTTGGCGGTACATTGCTTTATATCACCTGCTCAATTTTAAAATCTGAAAACGAACAGCAGATGACTAACTTCTTCACAGAACATGCTGATGCAAAAGAAGTGAAAATCGAGGCAGATTGGGGAATTGAACAAGTTCATGGCAGACAACTGTTGCCAGAAGCACAATCTGGTGATGGATTCTATTATTGTAAAATTCAAAAGATTGCATAAAAAAAGCAGGCGTTATGCCTGCTTTTTTACTGGATCAGAATATCAAAGCGTATGCTGATCTTTTACTTCTTCTAAAACTTCATCTAACTCTTCTGGATGCTTTGTTAAATGTAAGATGGATAATGCTAATCCACCCCATACAAATACCATCGAAATTATTAACATCACGATTGCCGAAGTATTCATTATTTTATCCTCCTAGCGATCTTTCATTTTACTTAACACGATAGCAACGACTGCACAGAAAATCACACTGCCCCAGCCAAAGACACCTTGTAAGCTCATACTATAAGTATCATAGCCATTTTTGATCAAATTAAAAACAGTCATACAGAGTGTTGTTAATAAGATTAAAGAGGTAATGACTGTTAAAGTGAAGTCCCAGCCTTTACCCAATTGAATGGTTGAGATACGGTTTACATGGTCGCGAAGCTCTTTAAGTGCTGAACGTTTAAACCAAGCTACGCTAATAATTGATAATAAAGCCCCACCAATAATCCCAATGTTATTAATAAAGTGATCAACAATATCAACGAGCTTAATTGCGTTTACACTTGAGAATAAAATAATTGAAACCAGTGCACTACCACCACCAATAATCGTTACCGCTTTCTTACGTCCCCACTTTAACTTATCTTGCATTGCTGCAATAGGCACTTCCAAAATACTGACCATTGAAGAAATACCAGCAACAAATAATGAAGAGAAGAACAAAAGACCGAATAGATCAGCACCAGAACCTAAACTTGAAATAATTTTAGGGAAAGCAATAAATGCGAGTCCGATACCGCCACTCACAACATCCTTAACTTCAGTACCTGCGGCATGTGCCATAAAGCCAAGCGCTGCAAAGATACCAATACCCGCTAAAATCTCTGTTGATGCATTTGCAAAACCAACGATTAAACCAGAACCAGTTAAATTCGTTTTTGGCTTTAAATAGGATGCATAGGTGACCATGATCCCGAAACCAACTGAGAGTGAAAAGAAAGTATGGCCATAAGCAGCTAACCAAACTTTATAATCCATCATTGCAGACCAGTTCGGTGTAAAGAATGCATTTAAACCTTGTACCGCACCTGGTAAACGTAATGATTGAATAACTAAAATAGTGAAGAGAATGAATAATAAAGGCATGAAAATCTTATTTGATAATTCCACACCTTTTTTCACACCACCATAAAGAATGATGAGAGTAAGTGCCCAAATCCCAACAATCGGCCAGAATAAATGACCTACAAACTGTAGATCAAAGCCGGTTGCTTTTGTGGTCTGCAAATAGGTATTAAAGAAGAAACCTTCCGGATCACTTCCCCACATTTGGCCAATAGAGAAGTAAACATAGCTACCAGCCCATGTAAGTACACTTGCATAGTACAAACCAATGATGATACAGACACAAACCTGCCACCACCCTAATGTTTCACCGCCTTTAAATAAGGCACGATATGCCTTAGGAGGTGACCCAGTACTACGATGGCCTACCGCATAATCTAAAAATAATAATGGTAAACCAGCAGTAATGAGTGCTAATAGATAGGGAATAAGAAACGCACCACCGCCATTTTCATACGCAACGTACGGAAAGCGCCAAATATTACCTAAGCCTACAGCCGAACCAACGGCTGCAATAATAAAACCAGATCGTGACGTCCAGTTTTCACGAGTATCTGTCATAGAACACCTAATGTTAAAAGATTACTTATTTTTACTGCTATTGTTGATTGTTATTCCGCATGCAAAAAAAGAACCAAAAAATACTTTTGTGTTTGTAGAAAATAAAATGCACCTTTTGAGTATTTTTATTCCCTTAACAAACAAGCAAAAATAGAAAATTCTTCCTTAAAGATTTTTGTCCATTTTTTGCCCCTATATAGCTGAACAATACCTGTTTTTATTTCTTTTTACTGTAATTTCCGTCTGAAAATTTACGTTTTTTTAGAGATTCTTATCTAGATTGGTTATTTTTTAGCTAATATTCCTGTTTTAAAGCATATTATTACCTTCTTAGATTCAATGATATTTTCTACCATTAAAGTTTTATTCCCATTCATAAAGTAGATATATCAACTAATTTATAGATGAGTAAAATATCAAAGTATTATCGATCCCTTACACAAAATTTATACTAAAACCTCTAAAACTCAACTCACTATAAGCAATTAATTTTTATATGAAAATTAATTAAATAAAAGAATATTAAAAATTGAAGATATAGAAGCTTTATATTCACCATTTTTCATCAATGCATAACTGCAAAGATATCTATATCATGCGTTCAAAGATTTTCTTTTTAGGATTGATGATGAAAATATTAAAACTGTCTTTTTTAGCACTCGGGATGGGTCTTAGCGGATTCGCACAAGCAGATTTTATAGGTGTAAAAGGAGACGTTGGCTACTGGTTTTATGACGGCAAAGCTAATATGTCTTCACAATCTCCTGAAGATCAAGATCTAGACCGAAAAGGTAGTGCTCAACTTTCATTAGCTTTTGAGCACCCAATCCCATTTATTCCAAATGCAAAAATTCGTTATGTTAATTTAGATACTCAAACTAAATCAGAAACTTTGGGTCAAGCTAACTATAACGTTGATTTAGATCATAGTGATTTTATTCTCTACTATGAGTTACTAGATAATATTGTCAGTGTAGATGCAGGTCTTGGTGCAACTGTACTAAATGGAGATATTACTGCCTATACCGGTAAACGTGTAGATATTGATAAGACATATCCGATTGCTTATTTATCAGGTGAAGTAAAACTTCCATTTACAGGGTTAAGCGCTAAAGGTGAAGCAACATATACAAACTTTGATGATGCAAAAATTACAGATGCGTTAGTAGAAGCAAAGTATAAGTTTGCCGATAATTTATTAATCGATTTAGGCTTAACAGCTGGTTATCGTATCCTCAATATCGATTTAGATGATTATGATAACAATGACCTTAAATTTGAATTTAAAGGACCTTATGTGGGCTTAGAAGCACATTTCTAAATTAAAAACAGAATTTTGATCTTCCCCATATAAAAAGAACTCTATAAGAGTTCTTTTTTATTCAACTATACTCACATATTTTGGACATTTTTGAATTCGTTGACACCATTCTTGAATATTTGGGTATAACTTTAAATCGAAGCCGCCTTCCTCAGCTACATGTGTGTATGCATATAAAGCAATATCAGCAATTGTAAATTTATTTCCAACAAGATAGTCGTGCTCTACTAAAGCTTTATTCATAATAGATAACGCTTTATGGCCTTTTGGTTGTAATTTATGATATTCCTCTATTCTTTCTGGCGGTAAACCTAGATATTTATTAATAAAACGAGCAACTGCAATAAATGGTTCATGGCTATATTGTTCAAAGAACATCCATTGGTACATTTTTGCCTTCATATAAGGATCTGCAGGAATCAATTCCGTTCCCTCAGCCAAGTAGCCTAGAATAGCGTTAGACTCACTTAGAACCCGTCCATCATCTAAAACTAATACAGGTATTTTCCCATTAGGATTTAAAGATAGAAATTCTGCTGTTTGAGTATCTTTATTTAAAATATCAATATGAATCCATCTATGATATATATTTAATAGGGATAGTAACAGTTTGATTTTATAACAATTACCTGAATCTACATCACCATAGATTATCATAGGTACTTACCCCTTATTCTGCTTATTTAAATATATAATTTTCTTATTGTTTATAACACAACCCTTCCATAATATTTTGATTTTCCA
>NZ_JAWVAV010000014.1:0-88642 GCF_033599315.1 Acinetobacter sp. OYA S30 | reverse complement strand
CCTGTATTTAGCACTCAATTTAAGAGTGACGGCATGACTATCTCTTTTATATACAACAAAAAATTATTTTAAACGGTATAACTATGCCAAATTTAGAAGCTTCATTTAGAACACTCAGAGTGCTTCACACAGCAAAAGATTTATTTAACCAATATGGATTTCACAAGGTTGGTGTCGACCGAATTATTGCCGAATCTAAGGTGACCAAAGCCACGTTTTATAACCATTTTCATTCAAAAGAAAGGCTCATTGAAATGTGCTTAACCTTTCAAAAAGATGGGTTAAAAGAAGAAGTATTTTCTATTATTCATTCTTATCGTGAACTTATGGTGTTTGATAAGCTGAGAAAAATATTTTATCTCCATGCCAACCTCGAAGGGCTGTACCGTTTGCCTTTTAAGGCTATTTTTGAAATTGAAAAGTTTTATCCCACTGCCTATAAAGTGGTGGTTGATTATAGAAACTGGTTAGTGACCCAAATACATGGCCTACTTTTAACCGTCAAACCCACAGCTTTAATGGAAGATGCTCACATGTTTCTATTTGCAATTGATGGGGCAATGGTTCAGTTGTTAAGTGCCAATAGCGTAGATGAACGGGATAAATTATTAGATTATTTTTTAAGAAAACTGTCTGAGTATTAAGTCTAGAAACACTAAAATAAAAAGCCCATCACTGGGCTTTTTTAGTGGGTATGGGACTATTAAAACTTAAGTTTTTTAAGGCCACGACTCACACCATTTTGTAAAGCCGCTTTAATGATAGGACCAATAAAAGGAACGCGACCTTTAAAGCTAATGGTGTAATTTAAACGAGTTCGGTTATTTCCCAAGTCTGTAAATTGCATCACACCACGGTGTGCCTTAATTGGGCTAATGCCGCTTGTAATTGCGTACTCGATCAGTTCATTTTCTTTGTAGACTAAATTTGTTTCAACAAATGAAGGTGTAAACGGAATAGACATCTTGCGTGCAGAGCCAACGCCGTTACGTGCATCCTTACCATTACTAATGCGAGTGACTTTAGCAGGGGCAAAAAGTTTGCTTAGATTTTCGTGTTCACTTAAGGCGGCAAAGACCTTATCTACGGGTGCATCAAATTCTTGTACGATGTTGATTTTTTGAGTTTTTAACATCTTGTTCCCTCTAAAGTAAATTTGACATGAGTAATTGTCAGAATTTGGATATTAGCATGCTTTTCACTAGGGTGGAATTCTAGTTTGTCGGCGTGATTTCATCTCTATATTGCACGTTTTTTGTTAGAAGTGGAGCCTTAACTCATTTGCATTTAAGCAATATGCCTTACGTGAAAAATAACAATCGTTGCAAACCGTAAAGAAACCCTCCTCATAATCAAAGGACATGATAGAAAATAGAGGAATAACAATATGCGCGCTTTAACTTACCACGGTGCAGAAGATGTCCGAGTAGAAACGGTTGCAGACCCAATTATTCAAGAACCAGATGACATTATTTTACGTGTGACTGCCACAGCAATATGTGGCTCCGACTTACATTTATATCGAGGCAAAATCCCAAAGACTGAACATGGCGATATCTTTGGTCATGAGTTTATGGGCATTGTTGAAGAGGTCGGTCCAGCCGTCACCGCAGTCAAAAAGGGCGACCGTGTGATTGTGCCATTTGTGATTGCCTGTGGTGAATGTTTCTTTTGCCAACTCGACTTAACCGCTGCGTGTGAGACCACCAATACAGGGCGCGGCGCGATTATCAATAAAAAACAGATTCCACCGGGTGCAGCTTTATTTGGCTATAGTCATTTATATGGCGGTGTACCGGGCGGGCAAGCAGAATATGTTCGCGTGCCAAAAGCTAATAAAGGACCTTTTAAAGTACCCGGCTCACTGTCAGATGAAAAAGTGCTTTTCTTGACCGATATTTTGCCTACGGCTTGGCAGGCCGTGACCAATGCCCAAGTGAAACGTGGCTCAACCGTTGCAATTTATGGTGCTGGTCCAGTCGGGCTATTAAGTGCTGCTTGTGCCAAGATGCTTGGCGCTGAAAAAATATTTATGGTCGATCACAATGAATATCGATTGAACTATGCGGCGGCAACCTATGACGCTATTCCGGTTAATTTTGATGAAGTCGATGCAGCCGAATTTATTATTCAAAATACTGACAATTATCGTGGCGTCGACGCGGTGATTGATGCGATTGGTTTCGAGGCAAAAGGCAGTGTCATTGAAACAGTCCTGACCAATTTAAAACTTGAAGGTTCAAGTGGCGCAGCGCTTCGTCAATGTATAGCCGCGGTTCGCCGTGGTGGAGTGGTCAGCGTACCAGGTGTCTATGCAGGCCCGATTCATGGTTTTTTATTTGGTGATGCTTTTGATAAAGGCTTAACTTTTAAAATGGGTCAAACTCATGTGCATCAATATTTACCGCAACTCTTAGAATTGATTGAGCGTGGTGAATTAACACCTGAAACGATTATTACCCACCGAATGAAATTAGAAGATGCCGCAGAAGGATACCGCATTTTTAATGAAAGAGAAGAGGACTGCCGTAAGGTGATTCTGCTTCCTTAAAACTCTCAATCTTATAATTCATTCTTAAGCCTCTTATTGAAAGGGGCTTTTTTATTTTCAAGATGCACAATTTTTAGTGCAGCTTTTTATTTTCCATTCTAAAGCGCACCCAATTTGCTCAAATTGAGTATTACTTTTCACCAAAAACGTAATACTAAGCTGGCATGTCCTTTGCATAGTCTTAAACAATCAAAAGTGATCTAGGGTTCCGATACTTACAGTATGTCTGGACCGAGAGTTCACGGTTCCTAGCGAACTACACGGAGGGATAAAAGCCCGGGAGGAAGTCTAAAACTATCCGACAGGAGTAGCTATGAACACTGCAAGTTATCATAACAATCAGGCGATTTGGACCGAACTTTTACCCGGAGGACATCACTGGTCGGGTCGTATCCAAAAGGGAACTATTCTTAGATTTACTTCGCTTGGCGCTCAGGCAAATGTTTCTTTGTTTTGTGTAAATGCTGCCGATGTGCTTGAACGTTTCAACATGCCCGACAGTTTAAAAGGGCAACACACTGCCTATTTAAAAGCTTCCAACGTATTGTACTCAGACCTTGGCCGTGTCATGGCTTCCATTGTTCGTGATGATCATGGTTGGAATGATGCACTTTGTGGCCCAAGCCGACCAGAACAAATTGAAAAGCAATTCGGTACTCGTACATTTCAAGATGCCCGCAATGATATGTACCAAAACGGCTTAGACAGCTTACTCATTGAAATGTGTAAATACGGACTTGCCAGCCAAGATCTCAGTGCCACCGTTAATCTATTTTCTAAAGTTGCACCAGATGAAAACGGTGCTTTGTCTTATGTCAGTTCTGATAACACCAATCAAAGCATTGAACTGCGTTTTGAAATGGACTGCCTATTATTTTTATCTGCCGCGCCGCATGGTTTAGACACCAGCCCAAACTATCAACCTGCCGATATTCAACTCAGTTTATTTAAAGCCAATTCTCTAACAGACAGCGATATTTGTCGTGATGCATGTTCGCAAAATCAGCGTGCGTTCCAAAACACAGCCCGCTACTACGCACTTAGCAATATTTAAATCAGGAGAAGCATCATGACAGTTTTACAATCATTTGAAAAAGCAGTTTTAAATGAAGTTTGTCCTGCTGGCGAAGCGTGGATGTGCGAGGTTAAAAAGAGCCAATATTTTCGAATTATTGACCTTGAGGGAAACCAAGCGGTCGATACTTTATTTATGAGTGCAGAAAACCCGACTGAGCGTTATAGCGCAATGGACACTTTGGCTATCAACCAACAAATCTATTTAGAAAAGGGCACCAAGCTCTACAGTAACTTGGGTCGTCCAATTGCGGTTATTCATGATGATAACTGTGGGCGCCATGACACCATTGGCGGTGCTTGCTCATGTGAAAGTAATACAGTTCGCTATGCACATGAAACCTACCCAATGCATAGTTGCCGTAACAACTTTATGTATGCCTTGGCAAAACACCCGATTGCAAAAAAGCATGGCTTAAATGTCCGTCATATTGGCCCAAACATTAACTTTTTTATGAATGTGCCTGTTACACCAGACGGTCAGCTTAAATTTGATGATGGAATTTCAGGGCCGGGGAAATATGTCGAAGTTCGGGCAGAAATGGATTTAATTGTTTTAATTTCCAATTGTCCGCAGCTCAATAACCCATGTAATGCCTATAACCCAACCAAAATTCAACTGGTTGTACGTGAAGCGGAAGGGGTGTAAGCATGTTTAAAAAAGTTCTGATTGCTAACCGCGGTGCAATTGCCTGTCGCGTAATTCGCACCCTTAAAAAACTCGGGATCGCTTCAGTTGCAGTTTACTCCGAGGCCGACCGTGACTCGTTACACGTGACTTTGGCCGATGAAGCTTTTCTGATTGGCCCTGCACCTGCACATCAAAGTTATTTAAATATTGAAAAAATCCTTGAGGTTGCTAAACAGTCGGGAGCAGAAGCCATTCATCCCGGTTATGGTTTTTTGTCTGAAAATGCCGAGTTTTGTGATTTGTGCGAAAGCCAAGGCATTGCCTTTATTGGGCCAACTTCAAGCCAAATGCTGGATTTTGGTTTAAAACATACCGCACGTGAACTCGCTATTAAAAGCAATGTGCCTTTACTTCCGGGTAGCTCATTACTAGCTAATGAAGCCGAGACTTTGACCGAAGCTGCTCGTATTGGCTATCCAGTCATGCTGAAAAGTACCGCGGGCGGTGGTGGTATTGGTATGCGTCTGGTCTGGAATGAAACTGAATTAAAAGATGCCTACCAAACCGTATCTTATTTAGCGCAGGTCAATTTTAAAGATGCAGGTTTATATTTAGAAAAATTTGTACAACATGCACGCCATATTGAAGTGCAAATTTTTGGTGATGGGAAAGGGCAAGTTTTAGCCTTGGGTGAGCGTGATTGTTCGGTACAACGCCGTAATCAGAAAGTCATTGAAGAAACACCCGCACCACACTTAAATGAACAACAACGTGACCACCTCCAAAAAGTTGCGATTCAACTCATGCAGTCGGTGAACTACCGCTCGGCAGGCACGGTTGAGTTTGTCATGGACACCGAAACCCAAGAATTTTATTTCTTAGAGGTCAACACGCGTTTGCAAGTCGAGCACGGTGTGACCGAGCAAGTGTTTGGTGTCGACTTAGTTGAGTGGATGGTTACTTTGGCAAGCGGTGACTGGTCAGCACCCACTGAACAGTTAGAGCCAACAGGACATTCCATTCAAGTTCGTCTTTATGCTGAAGACCCGATTAAACAGTTCCAACCAAGTGCGGGCCTGCTTACACATGTTAAATTTGACCCGCAAGCCCGAGTCGAAACATGGGTTGAAACAGGTTCAACGGTGTCGTCTTTTTATGACCCAATGATTGCCAAAATCATTGTGACTGCTGCAACACGGGACCAAGCCTTACAGGAAATGAGTGCTAGTCTTGCCAACACGCAAGTCGCAGGGATTGAAACCAATCTGGAATATTTGCAAAACATTATTGCTTGCGATGTGTTTGCTTTAGGTACTCAAACCACCCGTTTTTTAAATACGTTTGAATGGAAAACTCAGAAAATTGAGGTGTTGCAGGCTGGCATTCAAACCGCCATTCAGGATGTAACAGGTCGACTAGGTTATTGGGATGTTGGTGTGCCGCCATCAGGTGCCATCGATCCACTCAGTTTAACTGTGGCAAACCAGCTTTTAGCCAATGAGCCAAATACGGCAGGGCTTGAATGTACCTTGCAAGGGCCAACTTTAAAGTTTCACTGCGACAGCCAAATTGTCATTACAGGCGGTGACATGCCTTCAAAACTTGATGGCGAACTTGTGCCGATGTGGCAAACCATCAATGTGAAAAAAGGCCAAGTATTAAAATGTGGGATTATCCGTTCAGGTTGCCGTAGTTATATAGGCGTGAAAGGTGGTTTCGATGTTCCTGAGTATTTAGGGTCACAGGCGACTTTCACCTTAGGGCAGTTTGGTGGGCATGCAGGCCGTAATTTATTAATTGGCGATATGTTGCCAATTACTGAATATTCCGCTCAATCGACTACAGCTTTAGCTCAAGCGCAAATTCCTAGCTTTACCCAAAACTGGGAAATTGCAGTCATGTATGGCCCACATGGCGCACCAGATTTTTTCACCAAACAAGATATTGATACGTTCTTTGCCAATGAGTTCGAAATTCACTATAACTCAAGCCGCACAGGCATTCGTTTAATTGGCCCAAAACCTGAGTGGGCACGTGAAGACGGCGGTGAGGCAGGCTTACATCCTTCCAATATTCACGACAATGCTTATGCGATTGGCGCAATTGATTTTACGGGCGATATGCCAATTATTTTGGGTCCAGATGGTCCAAGCTTAGGCGGCTTTGTTTGTCCTGCGGTAGTCATTCATTCCGAGCTTTGGAAAATCGGGCAGCTAAAAGCAGGCGACAAGGTCAAATTTGTACCTGTGAGTTATGCCCAAGCAAAAGTACTCGATCAAAAATATCATCAAAGTTTAACCGCGACTGATATAACGCTGATCGATTTTAACCCAGCTATTCAAGCAGAACCTGACACTTTAAAAGATGCCGTTTTAGCTACTTTAGACGGTGACGCTGGTTTACCAAGCGTGACCTATCGACCAGCAGGAAATAGCTATTTGTTGGTGGAATATGGCGAGTTAGTACTTGATCTAAACTTACGTTTCCGTATTCATGCACTCATGCAATGGGTTAAAGATCAAAACATTCAGGGTATTATCGACCTAACACCGGGTATTCGTTCACTACAGATTCATTTTGATTCAATCCAGCTCGATCAACTTGAACTTTTACAGAAACTTCAACAGGCAGAAGCCGAATTACCCGATATTCAAAATATGCAGGTGCCTTCAAGAACTGTCTATTTGCCTTTGGCTTGGGAAGATTCACAAACTCAACTTGCCACCGAGCGTTATACGCAAATTGTTCGACCAGATGCACCGTGGTGCCCAGATAACGTCGAGTTTATTCGTCGTATTAATGGTTTAGCTTCAAAGCAAGCGGTTAAAGATGTTGTCTATAGTGCAAACTATTTGGTGATGGGTTTAGGCGATGTGTATTTAGGTGCACCCGTTGCCACACCACTGGACCCACGTCAACGTTTAGTGACCACAAAATATAATCCGGCACGAACTTGGACACCTGAAAATGCGGTCGGCATTGGCGGGGCGTATATGTGTGTCTACGGTATGGAAGGACCGGGTGGCTACCAGTTTGTTGGTCGCACGACCCAAATGTGGAGCCGTTACCGTAAAAATGCCAACTTCGAAGAAGGCAAACCGTGGTTACTGCGCTTTTTTGACCAAGTTAAGTTTTATGAAGTTTCTGAGACTGAACTTCTACAAATGCGTGAAGACTTTAAGGCGGGCCGACTACAACTTCGTATTGAAGATGGTGTGCTTAACTTAAAAGAATACAACGAGTTTTTAAAAACACATCAAGACAGCATTCAAGCCTTTAAAGACATGCAACAAGCTAACTTTGAGGCTGAGCGCCGCCGTTGGCACGAAGCGGGCTTACAAGAATATATCTCTGAAAGCCTAGATGCTGTTGATGAAGGTGAAACCGTGGTTATTCCTGAAGGAGGCTGTGCAGTCGAATCACACATGCCGGGTTCAATCTGGAAAATTGAATGTGCATCAGGAGATATTGTTGAAGAAGGTGCAACCCTTGCAGTAATTGAAGCAATGAAAATTGAAATTCCGATTATTGCGCCGGAACGCATGAAAGTAGAAACCATTACCATTGAAAAAGGGCAAACCGTAAAAACAGGACAAGTACTATTTACTTTGGCACCAGTCGCTTAAACCAAAAGAGAGCATCGATATTGATGCTCTCTTTTTTATTATGCTTCGGTCAAATGTTTTAATACTTTATGGCCATGTTCAACAGCTTCTAATTTAATTTTCGACTCTGGGTTACCTGATAAAGGCGAAACGTCATAAAGCAAAAATGTGCCGCTTAACTGCATTTGCGTATATTGAATTGAATGTTGAACCGCTTTTAAAAAGCTATCGATTAAGTTTTCTTGGTCGTTCACCATGTCAGCTTCTTTTTGCCCGACCGTCATACTAATAATGACTTTTTTATCTTTTAATTTATCGCCCTGAGAGCCATAAGCAAACTGATAAGTAAAAACTTCATCAAACCATAACTTCAAAATTGCCGGCATATTAAACCAGAACATTGGATATTGCAGAATAATCGTGTCATGGCGTAGCAACGCTTCTTGTTCAGCACTGACATCAATTTTATAGTCCGGATAAAGCTGAAAAATATCTCGGACTTCAAGGTCCTGATAGGTTTTTATAAGTTCATTCACTATCGTTTTATTTGCAATTGATTGAGCGTAGTAGGGATGAGCTAAAATCAGTAAAGCCATGAGAGTGCCTTTAAACTATAAAAATAATAGTCACTATAATTTTTATAGTATGGGCGTACAATAACTATCAAAGTTGATAGGTAGCGTTTAAAAATGGCAAAAACTGAAAATAAATGTGAAGTTACGGTAAATGGAAAAACGTATCCATGCCATATCAGTATGGCTATGGACTTGGTGGGTGGAAAATGGAAAGGCGTTATTTTGTATTATCTAAAAGATGGGCCAAAACGTTTTAATGAAATCAATCAATTAATGCCAACCATCACAGAAATGACCTTAAGCCTGCAACTCAAGCAATTAGAGCAAAGTGGTTTAATCTCTCGAACCGTTTATGGTGAAAAAGCACCGATTAAGGTGGTTTATGAAATGACCGAATTAGGCCAGTCTTTTAAGCCTGTTTTAGAGTCTTTATCGGTATGGGCACATACGATGATTCAGCAGTCATAAGATGAAAAATTAACTTTTTAAAAATATAAATATTAGCCCATCCCTGTGCATGGGGCTTTTTTCTGCCCAAAAAACACTCATAAATACCCGTTTAATCCATCAAAACACACTTAAAAACTGGCACATTTTCTGCATCTCTTATTAGTAATACAAAAACTGAATTTGGTAATACCAAGCTAGAGGTGTGATATGAACGATGTAAAACCTGTAGTTCAACCAAAGCAAACTGTAAAAGCTTTTTTAGTCGAATTACTCAGCGTACGTGCAGGCGTATATATCAAACAAAACAATCAGCCGCCTAAAACAAAAGGATAAGACTGTGCCGAAACAAAAGCTTGCTCGAATCAGTATTACCGTACCTGAATCGACCCTCAACGCGCTCGACCAAAAAATTGTCGAGCAGAACTATGAAAGTCGCTCGCAAGCCATTGTCGACATGATTAATAAACACCTGATTGCAGAGCAAGCACAGGCCAATGAAGTCATGGTGGGCACATTAACGCTGCTTTATGACGCTAGCCAAATGACCTTGCGCAATCAATTGGTTGACTTGCAACAACAGTTTTTAGCACAGGTGATTAGTTCACTTCATATTCAGCTCGACCAACAAAAGATATTGCAAGTCATGTTAATGCAGGGCGCGAGTTCTGAGCTTAGACAAATTAGCCAGCAATTTATTGTGCTGAAAGGGGTGATCAAAGGACATCTAGAACTGATGGATGCCGTTATGCCGCCTATACAGCAAAATGACTAAATGAGGAGTAGCGTGTTGAAAAATTTATGGACTATTCAAGACTGGAAAACAGCATATCAAAACGGGCAAATCCATCTTAAGGATCTGATTGGCTATGTGGCAGAAATTAAAAATGATGATCATGCATGGATTGAAATTGCATCGAGCGAGCAGATTCAATCGCAAATTGATATTTTAAAAGACCAGAGTATTGCTGACTTACCTCTATATGGTGTGCCATTTGCAGTTAAAGACAACATTGATGTCGCTGGCTTTCACACTACTGCTGCCTGTAAAGAGATTCAATATTTAGCAAACCAAGATGCTACCGTCGTTGCCAAGCTGAAAAAAGCAGGGGCAATTGTGGTTGGTAAAACTAATCTCGATCAGTTTGCAACGGGACTAGTTGGCGTTCGCTCGCCCTATGGTGCAGTAAAAAATAGTTTTAACCCCGAATATATTAGTGGTGGTTCAAGCTCTGGTTCTTCGGTAGTGGTCGCCAACGGTATTGTGCCTTTTAGTTTAGGAACTGACACGGCGGGGTCAGGGCGTGTTCCTGCGGGCCATAACAATATTGTGGGTCTTAAACCAACAAAGGGCTGGTTTTCTACCACAGGTTTAATCCCTGCATGTCGGACTATTGATGTCATTTCCATTTTTGCCTTGCATGTTGATGATGCGTGGACAGTTACCAATTTAATGCAGGGATACGATGAAACAGATGAATATTCACGAGTACATCCAGCCAATGTACCGACTCAGTTTTCTAAACGAAAAATAGCTATTCCAGCTCAGCTTGAGTTTTATGGCGATCTTGAATCTGAAAAAGCCTTTTTAGTTGCAGTCGAGCGTGTTAAAAAACTGGGTTACGAAGTTGAGAGTATTGATTTCAGTGCATTTAATGAGCTTGCTGCCGCACTGTATAACGATGCATGGGTGGCAGAAAGAACAGTCGCCGTTGAACGCATGACAACACGTGAAAACGCTCATCCTGTTATTGCTCAAATTATTGCGCAGGCAGATAAATTCAAGGCAACAGATGCACTTCAAGCCGAATATAACCGTGCCGTTCTGGCTCGAAAAATTAATTTGGCATTACAGCCTTTTGATGCCTTGATGGTTCCGACAGCACCAACCATTTACACCATTGCCGAAGTTGAAGCCGACCCGTTGACTAAAAACGCGCACATGGGGGCCTATACCAACTTTGTTAATTTTGCCGATCTTTCGGCTTTAGCTTTACCAAATGTACTCCGTGAAGACGGCCTACCAAGCGGCGTAACTTTTATTGCACCAGCTTGGCACGATCAGGCACTCGCCAATTTTGCGCAGCTTTGGCAAGCCGGAACATCACTGAGTTTAGGTAAATCAGCTCAACATTATCAAAAAAGTATAAACATTCACTCGAACCATTCAGTGCAGCTTGCGGTGGTGGGAGCGCACTTAACAGGCATGCCCCTTAATTTTCAGCTCACTAGCCGTAATGCCACTTTGCTTAAGAAAACCCAGACCGCAGAGACTTATAAACTCTTTGCCTTAAAAAATACCACGCCACCAAAACCTGGCCTGCAATGTGATGCAGCAGGGACATCAATTGAAGTCGAAGTGTGGGAGGTTCCTTTAGCAAATTTTGGCGCCATTGTGGCCGAAGTTCCAGCACCACTTGGTATAGGGAACCTGAAACTAAAAGATGGAACATGGGTCAAAGGCTTTATTTGCGAGGCTTATGCCATTCAAGATGCAATCGATATTAGCCATTTTGGAGGTTGGCGAGCTTACATACAGTCACTCAAATCAAACCGCTCAAAGTGTTGTTAGTAAAAATGTTGGGGAAGTTTCTATATGATTAAAAAAGCGTTGTTATCCGTATCTATTTTATCGGCAGTTGTATTGGGTGGGTGTGACAATACCGCTAAAGTGCCCGAGGCTAAACAAGACGCTCAGGCATCTACAAATACAAAACCAATTACCATTGGCTATAGCGATTGGCCGGGCTGGGTGGCTTGGCAAGTGGCTATTGAAAAAGGCTGGTTAAAAGAAGCAGGGCTAAATGTAGAGTTTAAGTGGTTTGATTATTCGGCTTCTCTTTCGGCCTTTTCGGCAAATCAGCTCGATGCTGTGTTGGTCACCAATGGCGATAACTTGGTAACTGCTTCTGGCGGTACGCAAGGCATGATGATCATGGCAACGGATTATTCTGCGGGCAATGATGTCATCATTGCAAAAGAGGGTATTAACACCATTCAAGACTTAAAGGGAAAATCAATCGGTGTCGAAAAAGGCTTGGTTGACCATCTTTTATTGGCAACAGCTTTGTCCGATCATAACATTAAAGCGAATGAGGTAAAGCTGGTAAATTCAGCGACGAACCAATTACCTCAAGTGTTTAATAGCCCAGATATTTCCGCGATTGCTGTTTGGCAACCTGTTGCTGGTCAGGCATTAAAAGCAGTGGCAGGCTCTAAAATTATTTATACCTCTAAAGACAAGCCGGGTTTAATTTACGACACCTTAACAGTCAACATGAGTCATTTAACAGCTCATCAAGAGGAATGGAAAAAAGTTATTCAGGTGTGGGACAAAACAGTTAAATATATTAATGACCCTGCAACTCATGCCGATGCGGTTAAAATTATGGCAAACCGTTCAGGGGTTGATCCAAAGCAATATGAGTTGATGGTCAGCGGTACGCATCTATTAGATATCAATGCCAATAAAAAAGTATTTGCTAAATCTCAAGGCTTTGACTCCATTTATGGTTCTAGCTATCACGTCAATAAATTTAACCTTGAAAACGGTATTTATAAAACTGAACAAAATGTAGATGGGCTGATTTATCCATCACTCATCGAACAACTCAAATAAGCTCCATAAAGCAAAAAGCCCAAGTTGAACTTGGGCTTTTTTATGTGTTTCTTATTTTTCTGTACTGACCTGAGTCATACGCGGTATTTTGGGTAAGTCTTGTAAAGCTGGGTCAAGCTCATCTTCTTCAGCATGTACCAGATAATCAACTCGTGAACGGAGCTGTTTAAACTCAGGTGTGCTCATTAATTCGAGTGAGCGTGGACGCGGCAAATTAACTTCAATAATTTCCTTAATTTCACCCGGGTTGGCTTTGAGTGCCACAATTCGGTCTGCCAGCAAAATGGCTTCATCCATGTCATGGGTCACAAAAATAATGGTGATATCAATGTTTTGCCATAAATCCATCAGGTGCTTTTGCATTTTTTGGCGAGTATGTGGGTCGAGCGCACCAAAAGGTTCATCCATAAGTAAAATTTTAGGTTGATTAACTAAAGCTCTAGCAATCGCAACGCGCTGTTTCATGCCACCAGAAAGTTGGTGTGGATACTGATTTTCATATTTTTCTAAACCAATAATATTGATCCATTCGCGTGCTTGAGCTTCGGCTGTCATTTGACTGGCGCCGCGCATTTGCGGACCAAACATTACGTTTTCTTTTACAGTTTTCCACGGAAAAAGGGTATAGCCCTGAAACACCATGCCGCGTTCAGGACATGGGCCTGTAATGCATTCGCCGTCTACTAAAACTTCTCCGCTATGGTATGGGTCTAAACCTGCAATAACACGGCTTAGTGTCGATTTACCGCAGCCAGAAGGGCCAATCACACAAATAAATTCTCTTTTATGAATTTTTAAATCGAGCTTATTTAAAACAGTACGTTCAGTTTGACCATGTTTAAAAACTTGGCTCAGTTGTTTAGCTTCTAAAATCACAGGACGTTCATAAATTTTTTGAAAGTATTCATGTGCGTTAAATGTTGAATCGTTCATTATTTTGCTCCTACTTTCCAAGTGAACATCCGCTCACCTAACTTCATTAATACCCAATCACAGACCAGCCCAATCACCCCAATAATCAAAATGGCCGCATAGACGTTGTCAAAGTTTTGATAGCGTGCCTGTTGGGTGATAAACCATGTAATACCCGAGGTCGTACCAATCAACTCTGAAACAATTAAATATGTCCAAGCCCAGCCCAATAGCACACGTAAATCACGGTAAATATCAGGTAAGGCAGCAGGAATCACCACATGAAATAAACTTTTGAGCTTATTGGTGCCAAGCGTATAGCCAGCTTCAATTAAGCTTCGATCAACCATTCGAGTGGTATTGGCAATAATCAGAATTTGCTGAAAAAGAGTGCCGATCACAATAATGGCAATTTTAGGTGCGTCATTAATCCCTAAAATTGCCACTGCAAGCGCACCAAATGCAGGTGCGGGTAAGTAACGGAAAAACTCGACAAACGGTTCTGTTAAAAGGGATATCCGCTTAGAAAAACCACACAAAATACCCAGTGGAATCCCAATTAAGGAAGAGATAAAAAAAGCTGAAAATACCAGTTTAATACTGTGCCATAAACTTTGATGAAACCATGGCGAATCAGGTTGTTCAGGTGGTGTGGTAAATGCGGTGACCAAAGCCTTAGCGACTTCATGGGGAGCGGGTAAATAAATTGGATTGACTAAAATACCTTGTGGTGGTGCAGAATCTCGATTGACTGCATTTTGTGCTTCGAGATAGAACACATTTTTATCAACGCGACTTCCTACTTGTAAGTAAGGAACACTGCCTGAACTTGTGATTTGTACTTGAGGATGCCAAACAAAAGGTAAGTAACTGATTGCGCACCAAAGACATATTGGAATCACGAAAGAACAAATACTGAGAATCAGCTTGTTCTTTTGCGTAAATTCCTTTGCAACATAACCCATATCGAGAGCTCCCCGTTTTGATCAGTATTACGATTTTCATAAAACGTAATATTGTTAAGCAAAATAGGTGCCATCTTTAAGGTGCTCTAGATGAGTTAAGAAGATGAGGGAACTAAAGTTTCATGCAAATAAACCCAATAACATTTTTCGTCTTCTACTTTAATGCAGGCCGTAGAGGTACGCACTGTCTCGGTTTCATCAGTTTGCTGATGTTCCTGATATTGCACCCAACAATAATTTTCAAATTCGTATAAAGCTGTACTCTTAATAATGTCGATTTTTAAAGAAGGCTTCTTTCCAATATTTTGACTAAATAAGTTTTTAACTTCGGCTAAGCCAATACTCTGACCTTGAACCGTAACCATCTTAAAATTTTGATCAAAGCTATCTAAAAGCGGTCCCAGACTTTGCTCTGCATTTTTTCCTGTAAATACATTTTCTATTAAAACATGTAGGTCAATGATACTTTGAATGGCTTGATCCATTTGATTAGACATGGGTTTTCTCCTTTAAAATTTTACCTTTATTTTAGATAAACTAAAAAGTATGTAAGTTAGGGGAAGATAAGCTAATTTATATAAATTAGACAATTCTGTCTGTTTTTTATAAAATATCGATGATTATTACTCAGTTTTTATAATAATGATGTCCCATAAAATATTTCAAATTTTAGATAGTTTAGGATTGGTCGCACAGAATCACGTTCTTCATGTGCAATTTTCCAACGCATCATTAAACAATCAAGTCTTCTTACAACGTATTGAAGGCGAACATACGCTTAATCAGGGCAGCGTTGCTGAGTTATTGTGTCTGTCGACGAACGCCCATATTGCATTAAAACAGTTTATTGGCTGTCAGGTTGCCGTCGATCAGGTCACCGATACAGGCCAGTTTTTTAGAACGACAGGTATTATTACCGAAGCCAGCCAAGGGCAAAGCGACGGCTCACTCACTATTTATAATTTAACTTTAAAAGACCCAACTGCACTCTGGCATAAGCGCCGTAATAGCCGCGTGTTTATGAATAAAAGCGTGCGCGATATTAGTGAAATTCTATTTAAGGAATGGCAAGGCAAAAGTCCGTTATTTGCCTCAAGCATAACGCTCGATACATCTGGTTTAAGCAAAGACTACGATGTGCGTCCATTTGTGATGCAGTCAAACGAAAGCGATTATGACTTTTTAACCCGTTTGTGGCGTAGTGAAGGCATTAACTGGCTGGTCGATGAGTCACAGCTTTTTGTCGCTGACCCGAATGCTTCTATCCAGCCACAAGTCTTACGTTTAATTGACGATAACCAAAATTATCAGGCACTTGAACGCCGTAGCATCCGCTATCAACGCAGCAGTGCGACAGAACAGTTCGATACCATTACCCAAGTCAAAGCTGAGCGTCGTTTACAACCAACCTCGGTTCATGTGCAACGCTGGCAAGCCGATGCTTTGCAACAAGAAGAAGGTAGCGGCAGCGTACAAGGCACCCAAAAGCACAGCGAACACTATGACAATGCAAGCCTGAACCTTGAAGATGCATGGCATGTTAGCCCAGCGTGGATGCAGGATTTAAACGGGGAAGATCAAGCCACCGCTTCAGGCAATAGCCAGGTTGAACAGCTTAACCAGCACATCAATGCTTACCATCACCTGAGTTCTAAACAGTTTACCGTTGCAGGGAATGTCCGTGATGCACAGGTAGGTTACTGGTTTGAACTCAATGACCACCCAGAACTTGACCAACATGACAGTGCTGATAAAGAGTTCTTAATCTTAAGCAAACACTACTATAACCAGAATAATTTACCGAAAGAATTACAACAGCAACTTGAGCGCTTATTACCACAAGGCAAACTCAAGGCAGCCCAACTCGACAGTCAAAACCCTGAGCAGCGCCACTTTGCTGAGCTGAATGTCGTTCGTCGTAACATCAAAGCTGTGCCTGAATATAATCCGCTAGAGCACCGACCAGCCGCTCACCCACAGCGCGCTAGAGTGGTGGGTTTAGAGGGTGAAAGCATTCATGTCGACCAGTGGGGACGCATTAAAGTCCGTTTCCTGTTTACCCGGGCTGATGACCACAGCCATGATGGTGGAGCAGGAAGTAACGACAATAACACTGACTCCGCTTGGGTCGATGTGCTGACCCCATGGGCGGGTGCAGGTTATGGCGCACGTTTCTTGCCACGTGTTGGTGAAATTGTTGTCATCGATTTCTTTGACGGGAACATTGACCGCCCGTTTGTGGTGGGGCGTATTCATGAAGCCGAGCGCCACCCGACCCAGTTTGACCAGAAAGGTCAGCTACCTGACACTAAAAAACTCAGCGGTATCCGCTCTGAGGAAGTCGATGGCAAAGGCTTTAACCAGCTCCGTTTTGATGACACCACAGGCCAAATCAGTGCCCAGCTACAAAGTAGCCATGCCGCAAGCCAGCTAAACTTGGGTAACTTAAGCTATCCAAAAGACAAGGCGGAAAGCGATGGTCGTGGGGAAGGTTTTGAACTCAGAACTGACCAGTGGGGAGCGGTTCGAGCTGGTAGCGGCTTACTCATTAGTACCCACAAACAGGATCAAGCTCAAGGTGTACACCTTGATGCAAGTGAGGCCAAGCAACAAATCGAAGGCGGCCTCAACAATGCCAAGGCACTCAGTGAAGTTGCTAAAAATCAGCAAACTGACCCGTTAGATATGCTTGAGAATATTCAGACTTTCTTAGAAGTTCTCAAACAAGAAGATCCTAAAAAGGCTGCTGAGTTTCAATCAGCAGTGATGCTGCTGGCATCACCAAAAAGTATTGCTGTAAGTAGTAATGAAGATATACACCTCAGTGCAAATGGTCAGCTCACTCAAAGTGCTGGAGATAGCATTAATATGAGTACGCAAAAGAATATAGTGAATCATGCGAGCCAAAAGATTAGTCTCTTTGCTGCTCAGGAGGGTGCTCGACTTTTTGCTGGGAAGGGCAAAGTAGAAATTCAAGCTCAAGGTGATGGCTTAGATGTCATTGCTCGAAAAGGTGTACAGATTACTTCAACCGAAGACACAGTTTATATTACTAGCCCAACTGAGATTAATCTGACAGCAAACGGATCTCAAGTTAAGCTGAACGGTTCAGGTATTTTCCCTGTTACGGGCGGTAAGCTTGAGGTGAAAGCTGGGCAGCACTTGTTTATGGGAGGGTCATCAATAAATCCACCTGCTTTAGATTTACCAGACTGTTCGGCTAAGCAAACTCAAGCTGCTCAAAATGGTTCGGCTAAGGTAGATTTATCATGAGTTTGTCGGTTTTTAATACAACCCAATATGAAGATTTAAAAGATATTACTTCTAAAATTGAAGAACAGTGCATCCAAATTCTGAATGAATATGGCCAGATTATTTTTTTATTAGATACTACACTGAATGATTCTATTTTTAACGGTGTAATAGATAATCTATCAAACAAAAATATTGCATATATCCCTTTAGCGCATAAGAAAGGAATTGCAAAGTCAAATCTCTTTTTTATTTGTATTGATGGTAAAAAAGTATTTGAGCAGGTTAAAGAGGACTTATTGCAAAATCTATCGAGAAATAAAAATATTACGAATGATTGCTATTTTGTTCATGGGTTTGGCGTGGCGATGACACGCTCACTTGAGGAATTGCGAGATCAAATAAAAGCTAAATTAGTGATTTCTGATCAAGGTAAAAAAATTCTTTTCCGTTGGTATGACCCTAGAGTCATGATCTACTTGGATGAGATTTTTAAAACAGAATATGTAGGCGGCTTATTAAATGGCTTTAAAGAATGGCATTTTTTGCATCCAAAGGGTCTATTTAGCTTTAAATCTTACGATGAATCGCGATCAATCTTGAATCTAAAAAAAGTGAACCTTGAGCAATCTATAGAATTGGATTTAATTGAAATTGCTAATAATGTATTTCAACAATTAAGTGAATTTGAACAAGTTGATCTAATAAAAATTCATCCAGTTGAAATCCATCAAAATCTTAAAGAGGCTTACTACGATTTTGGTATTCAAAATCATTTAGATTTAGTTACATATGGTCTTTACAGCCAAATTATACATAAAAATTTTATACAGCATCCCATGATAACCAATGTGCTCTACGACCATTGTGTAATGAATAAAATGTCTTTTACGGACGCTATGGATTATGTAACGAAAGACTTATATGAGCAGATAGCTAAAGAATTGAATGGATAAAAAGATGTCAGAAAATCAAAAAATGATATTGGGCAAGTCAAAATCAAATAATTTATTTAATGAGGCTATTGCTCAGCAAAAACAGAAGCAGAGTCAAATTCCTGTTATGGGAAAAACCAAAGCAGTGGGCGATATGCGCAACCCAACAGTTGCTAAAAATATTAATAAGAAGATTGAAGAAAGTGAAATTGCAAAATCAGCGAAACAGTCAACTGCTGCAAACATGCAAAATAGTAGTGCGGGGCAGGCCCAGAAAGAGTGTTCAAATTTTTGTCGTAAAAAAGGCTTCAATATTTTACCTTTACGATACACCGTTGTTAAAGATAATCCACCTGCTTTGCCTCCAACCTTGGGTAAAAATGTCAAAGATATTCAGTTAAGCCATCTCAAATATGCAGTTGAGATGATTAATACTGGTTATATCTATCGCTTAGTAAAAAGAACATCTGGAGCTTTGGAGTGGGCTGGATATAAAGTTACTCCAAATGGACATTTGTCTTATTTTCCTGTGGGTAAAGAAGCACCTAAAAGTGTTCCAGAGTTCGCATGTAAAGGAGCAGGTCATAGTTTTAATTCATCTGTGATAGCTGTAGAAAGTAACCCTAAAGATGAGGCGAAGATTGCATATATTATTCATACGCATGTGCCTATGAGTAAGGCCAAAATATCTGAATATGAAAAAAATGCCGATAAGTTTGTAACAGAAGGAAAGTGGCAGAAAATTTTAATTAATGGTGGAAGTGCGCAAGAACATTGTATTGCTGTAAGCCAATTTAAAACTACGGTTTATAATCTAAACAGTTTTGGTAAAAACCGTATCGATGCGACATTAAATAAATTCAAAGATGAGCCTAAATCACTTGCCTGTATGGCATTATATGATCCTGTAGGAATTACAAGAAAATTAAATACATTGCGTAATTCAGAATTTAAAAAAGTAATGGATTTTTTAGCAAAAAAAGATGGGGATTTTACAAACGAGCACCGTTTACATAGTTCTCAATGTATTGATAGTATTAAAATCTGTTTAGAAAATAAATTGTTAAATGAACGCAGCCAATTTAGTGCACAGGCAACTAAAAGTATAGTATTAATGGGGCTATGGAATGAGTTACCAAAAAACTTAACAGATGCTGATGATATTAATTATGAGCTAGAAAAAATATATAAAAGAAAGTCAAAAGCAGAACAAGAGAGACTATTAAAGGAGGCTCAAGAGAAACAAAGAGCAAATAAAGGTATTTATACTGAAGATATGGGGAAATTAAGTAGAGGAGAAGGAGAACAGATTTGGGTTAGAAAATATAAGCCAAATTTGGATATGGTGGCTAAATCAAATTTTGATAAAAAAATTAACGCTTTAATTCAAGAATGTTTAGCTGGAGCAAGAGCTATAGGAGATGATCATATTAAATGGTTATTGTCTAAGGCTGTAATCAATGCCCTTCATGCTTATGATGATCAAGTGCAAGTTCCATTTGGAAATATTTTTTATGTTCATGCAATGGATATGATTAATGGTATGAGTGGAGTGCCAAGTGGACAAGCATTACTTGAAACTTGGTTAGGCGTAGAAAAAATTGCCAAAGAAAATATTTATATGAGGGCAATTTGTTATAACCAAGAAAGTTTAAAAAATAAATATAATGCAGCGGCACCAAGTATTATCGATATTTCTTGGGATGATGGACAAAATGCAGCTAAAACTGCGATTGCAGCATTTGTTGCGGCAGATAAAGCTTGGCAAGAATGGGCAGCAGATAAAACCAATAACGGTTATATGTTACATGGGCAAAAATTTAGCCTATTAAAAACGTTTTACTGGATGTCTGAACTGACCCAAACTGCAGTGAAGTGGAGTATGAAATATACGCCAAGTTCAGAATTTGCAAAAAAACTTGGACGCTTAACGTTTTATACTTTTGCTCATAGTGGGGCATTGGTTGAGCATGTTGCAAAAAACTCTCTATATTATCTTATTCCAGTTCAAACTTTAACGGGTCGGATTAAGTTGACACCTGAAATGGTGCAGAACAACTGGAAAAAGTATTCTTCATCCGCAACCAACCCAAGTAAAGCAGCCAAACAAATTGATCGGATTATTGCAAATAGTTCACCAAGTGCAGGTTTGCGTGTATCTGGTGTGGTTGCAATATTTGAACTGATTAACTTAGGAACACAGATTTCTAAGTTTAATATTGATCCATCCGTAGATAATACTTTGTCATATATGTCAGGCATGATGGCAACAACAGCTGCTATTTTAGAAGTGGGCAGTAGCTCAATGGAAAAGTTTTCTTTTGCAGAGCGTGCCGCGTATATTGCTAAGTGTGGGGCATATTTCGCGATCGCGGGTGCTATATTTTCTTTAATAATTGATGGGAAAAGTGCCTATAAGTCGTGGAATGAAAGTAATCCATATGCAAGAGCACTGAATACTGCCAAAACAATTAACTCTTTTGCGACTTTAGTTGTAGGAATTAGTGCTTTCTTGAATCTTCCACTCATGAAAAACACATCACTGTATTATAATGTTGAAAAATATGTAATTGGCCGTGCATTATTAGGTATTAGGGCGATAGAAGCTGCTGCAACCCTAAGTGTATTGGGGATAGCACTTGTCGCCTTAGAGATTTATTTAAAGAATTATGTCTTAGATAATGCCATGCAAGATTGGTGTCAAAAATGTGCATTCAAGCTAAAAAAGGAAAATGGTGAAGATGCTTTTAAAGATGTTAAAGAAGAAGAAAAAGAGTTTAATAATGCTGTGGTGAGTGTCTAAATGGAAAATTTAAAATTAAATCTTAAGTTGGTTAAAGGTCCGATACATTCTTTAGAAAAAGCAAAGTCTAAAATTCCCGTAAATCAGAATATTGATGGAATTGCAGCTGGGACTGCTTTTGCAGGTGTGCTAGCTGAAAGTAGTTCGTTGCTGACCAGTGCTCCTATACTAGTAATAGCAGGTAAAGCTAAAGATGGCATCACCTTTACGGGGGAAATAGAGAAACATTCTTTATTAGGACAATTTACGACGGTTCGTTTTAAAGAAAATGACGAATTGATAGCTGTAATTAATAATAGTCCCGTGGATGGACGCTACCAAGTTTATGCAATAGTCGATCCCAAATCAGGTCTATTGTATATGATTTATCAAATGGGGCGATCGGTAAAAAAAGGCTATAAAGCTATTATTATGCAAACCTATTATTTTACTATTATTTGTGGAGGTGGGGTGTCAATAATGTTCTTGCTTTTCTATATTTTTGATTTCAATTACTCTTGGAATTCTTTTTTCTCTTTATTATCTTGGATCTTTGTAAGCTTACTCATGTGCATAGGAATGATGGCTTTTGTGAATTACTTTGGTTATCGTAAAAGTTATGAAAATTTTGGAATGTTATCAGAGCAAATATTTGAAAAATTGGGTTTTGAAAATCCTAAAGAACAGGATTTCTATAATGATTTTTTAACTGATGATGGTGTTCAGATTAGTGTAATGAAGTATCGAAAAAATTTAAAAGGCCTAGATCCATACCCAGAAGATTATTTTAGTAAGAATACAACAAGCGAATAAGTAGTGGGACTTAAATTAAATCTTAAGTTAGTTAAAGGTCCAATACATTCTTTAGAAAAAGCTAAGTCTAAAATTCCCGTAAATCAGAGTATTGGTGGAATTGCGGCTGGAACTGCTTTTACAGGTGTACTCGCGGAAAGTAGTTCGCTGCTTACCAGCGCACCTATATTGGTAATGGCCGGTAAGGCTAAGGATGGTATAACTTTTATTGGTGAAATAGATGAGTATCCATTAGTAGGGCAATTTACCACAGTGCGTTTTGAAGAAAATGATGAATTGATAGCTGTAATTAATGATAGCCCTGTGGATGGACGCTACCAAGTTTATGCAATCCTCGACCCGAAGTCTGGTTTATTATAAATGATTTATGAAATGGGGCGATCAGTAAAAAAGGGTTTTATTAATTATTTTGCTTATCGGAAATCATACGAGAATTTTGGTAATTTGTCTGAACAAATATTTGAAAAATTAGGTTTTGAAAATCCTAAAGAGCAGGATTTCTATAATGATTATTTAATTAATGATGGAATCAACATCAGTGTTATGGATTATAGAAAAAACTTAAAAGGTAAAGACCCTTATCCAGAAGATTATTTTGATAAGAAAAATTTTTGAAGTGAAAGGTTGTTTAATGAAGCTTAGATTGTTTGTCATTACCTTAATATTAGTCACATCTGCATGCAGTCAGCAGAAAGAAGAACACACTTAGGGAGCTTTGACTAAAGATTATAAAGATGTGTCTGAATATAAGTCTAAACATGAACTAGAAGAGGCTGCAAAAGCAAATGACGTTGAGGCTATTTTTGTATTAGCATCTATGTATGCCACAGGCGAAGGTGAAAAACTTGATCAAAAGAAAGCACTGGAACTATTTGAGAAATCTGCACAACTAGGCTCCTCAAATGCCATGTTGCAATTAGGATTAATTTATCGGAATGGTAATGATTTAATAAAAAAGATAATTTAAAAGCATTAAAGTGGTTTGAACAGGGAGCTAAGAAAGGTAATCCTTCAGCTATACATAATTTAGGCGTTTCATATTATAAAGGGTTAGGTATGACAGAAGATAAAGCGAAAGCTTTTAAGTATTTTAGTCAATCTGCAGAATTGGGTTTATTACAATCACAGGTAATAGTTGCGGGTCTTTTATACAACGGTGAAGGTGTAACTAAAGACCACAAAAAGGCTTTTGAGTGGGTATTAAAGGCAGCAAATCAGGGGGATGTTGAGTCGCAAAACAATATCGGTTTAGCTTATGAAAATGGAGATGGGGTTACAAAAGACCCAGTGCTTGCTAAAAAATGGTTTGAAAAAGCAGCTAATAATGGTTCTGTATTAGGGCAATATAATCTTGCTCTTAAGTATTTTGATGGTAATGGTATAGAGCAGAATTTTTCAAAATCAATTGAGTATGCAGAAAAAGCAGCTAATGCGCAGAATAAAGCTGCCATACAATTGTTGGTTGATATATATTCAAATGATAGAAACCCTAAATATAATCCTGAGAAAGCTAATTATTGGAAATCTAAGCTCTAATTGAGATTAGTATAAGAATTTTTAAGGCATGTTAGTATCAATATGAACATGCTTTTTTAACTGAGTCATTATAATAAATTATTAAAAAATTAACTTTGTATCGCTGAATGTACTTTAAAATCTTGTTTTTAGAGTGGGTGAAAATAAACATACTGTGTAATATATTTAGGAGAAAACAGTTTTTAGCTCTTAGTAAAGAATCGATAGTGCAGAAACAAATTATCAACAAAACTCTGATGGTTCATATATGGCTTAAAGTTATTTAATCGGTTGCTGGATATTGGCAACACAACGAACGGAATATAAGCGGTATTTTGACTTATTTTCATCATTTGGAATAGGTAAAGCTTTACTTCTAGCTATATTAAAACCATCAGCCATCATTAAGTTATCGGCTCCCATTGCTACAGTACCTCGTAAAACCTTTTCAGTACCTATTTTGGGTCCTATTGGGTTATTACTAGGTGAGTGTTTATAATAATCTTTATCGTACCAAACATTCATCCATTCATAATTATTGGTAACAAGATCGTAAAAAACCTAAAGGATTTGGTGGTGTTTGACCTATAACTGGAATATTCGCGACTGTTTGTAAGTCATGTGAATGCCTGTGGTTATCATATTGATCTAATTTCCATAGATTTTTCTTTAGTTCTACTTTACCTGTATCTGTTGCGAATAAAGTATATTGTCCTTTATTTCGGGCTACGTATTCCCATTGCACCTCAGGGGGTAAGTCCATGGGTGTGCCCACTTGTTGTCCAAGCCATTGGCAATAATCTTTGGCTTGTTGCCACGCCATACCAGTTGCTATTTCGTAAGCAATGCTTGCACTATATCGTTTATTATATGTACTCTCAATTTGTCCAGTTGCTTTTGTAAAAATATTAAAGTCTTCTTAGGTAGTCTTATAAGCACTCATATTAAAACTGCTAAGGGAAACTTTATGAAGTGTTTTATTATCACCGCCTGGGGAAAATGGTTGGTTACTAGGTTTTTCAGTATTACCTTTAGGATTTTTTACCGCCATGCTATCAGGTACAGTTTTTTCTAATTCAGGAGTTACTAGCCCAAAATCACCCATGAGATAGCTACCGCCTTCGACAAAAATCATATTCTTATTAGTTTTCTCAACCAACTTTTGAATTTTTTGCTCCAGTTCAGGTGAGGGCTTTGTTTGTTTTTGATTTGATTCAGTAGATGTTGCACAAGCACTTAAAGCAATGCTTGAAAATAAGATAATAGCTATATTTTGTTTCATCATTTTTTGAAAATCATTAGGTTGTATATATCAAATATATGCTTTTAAAGAAAATCGAATTTGCTATAAAGAAACATGATGTTAATGCTTTCTTTTAAAAGAAATACATTCGTGTAAATTTCCTTTGATTGATGAGACTCTTAAGAATCTATATAGATTAAAAACTTTAGCTGGGCATGATCTATACAAATGTTACTCAAATTTGTAATAAGAGTATTCAATGTATATAGGAGCTTCTCTTTCAGCTAGTTGCCAAGTAAATTAAAACTGAAAAAATATACTAAATAGACAGATTAGTCTTGACAATTTGATTTTATTTATAGTGAGCTTTTAGTCACATAAATTTGAAATGTATTTTTTACAGTCATTTAATCTAGTTGTCTTTTAGCTGGAATAAAATCTTTTTAAGTAAATGTTTCATAAATCTTAACTAAGTGATATTTATGATAATTTTTTCTTAGTTTTAAATTTTTGTTTAATTAATAAAAATCAATAACTTATTTTTATTTACAAAAATAAACAATATTATTTTTTGATAAGAAAAACTTTATTAAGCTATATTTTATAGGCATCTTAACTATTGAATTTTAGTTTAAGTTAATATGTTTTTTATATAAAATATGTTTATTTATATGTTAAACTGCGACTAAATTTTTTTGAATATAAGGTTTTTATACTGATTTTTTAATATTCTAAAAATATTAACTTTTCGGTAAAGCCTTGAATAAATAAGAAAACAGAGGAATGAAAGTTGTGTTGAAACGAAGTATTTTGATACTTTTTTTGACTGGAAACATTATCGGTCTATCATATGCTCAAGCAGCAGAACTAGAGCCTGTAAAACTTAAAAAAAGTTGTATTAAGAAGAACCCTCTAGCAGAAGGCCAAAATGACCCTGAGCTATTGAATATTTTTAAACAAGTTTGTGATAGTGATAATACAACTCAAAAAAATGATTTATTAGCTAAAGCTGCTATGCGGTTTTATCAAACCAATCAACCAGTTAAAGCATTGAATTTAGCAAGTCAATTGCAAAGTCAAAATATACGCGGTTCATTAATCACAGATGTCTTATTTTTATCTGGTGTGAGCATTGCAAATAATTCATTACAACAAATGCGTAATCAGGAAATGCGATATTTAACGAACGATATAACATATCCTCCTGCAAAGCAGTTAGTTGAAAATATTCATACTGCAATGCCGGCTCCTGATCCATCGAGTTTCAAAACTAACAACTCGGAAAGCAGTTCTACTGATAATGAAAAAAGAAGTTATAAAAAACAGTACGCAACGCGTAATAAAGTGAGTGCTTCTAAAACGTCAAATAAACGAGTAGTAAGTCCAGCAAAGGCCACCGCAGTAAAACCTAAAACTGCACCTGCAGCCACTGTCAATAAATCAAAAAGTTCGCCTTTTGACCCTTTAATTAAATAATCCGGAATAGAATCTTATGGCTAAGAGAGAAAGCGTACAAAAGAAGCTTCAGCGAATTCGACCTCCACGTGTTCAGCTTACATATGATGTCGAAATTGGTGATGCGAAAGAAGCGAAAGAACTACCATTCGTTGTAGGTGTAATGGGTGATTTTTCAGCTGCATCTGAGCTTGAACGTACAAAATTAAAAGATAAAAAATTCATTAATGTCGATTTAGATAATATTGATGAAGTAATGGAATCTCTGTCTCCAAGAGCTGCTTTTCAAGTAGACAATACGTTGACAGAAGAAGGCGGTAAAATGGCTGTTGATTTAACGTTTAAGTCAATGGAAGATTTTCGCCCGGAAAATGTTGTACAGCAAGTTGATCCATAAAAGAAATTGGTTGAGGCGCGTGAGCGTTTAACCGATTTAAGAAACAAAATTTCAAATAGTGAGCGTTTAGAAGATCTGCTTGATGAGGTTCTTAAAAATACTGATCAAATCCGTAAATTAAGTGCGGAGGCCGATCATGAATAATACTCAATCAGCAGCAATGCCACTTGTTGAAAATGAAGAAGTTAATCTTTTAGATTCGATTGTTGAACAAAGCCGTATTGCACGAAATGAAGAAGAACATTCTCGTGCTAAAAGCTTAATTGGTGAGCTTGCTAAAGAAGTAATGGCAGGGACCATTACTGTTTCTGAAAATATGACTTTATCAATTGATAAGCGTATTGCAGAAATTGATGCTCTGATTTCAAAGCAGTTAAGTCAGATCATGCACAATGAACAATTCCAAAAAATTGAGTCAACTTGGCGTGGTCTTTATTACTTTTGTCAGGAAACGCCTTCAAATCCGCTCATTAAAATTCGTATGCTCAATACGACTAAGAAAGAGTTGGTAAAAGATTTCCAAGGTGCTACAGACTTCGATCAAAGCACTTTATTTAAGAAAATCTACGAAGAAGAATACGGTTCTTTTGGTGGTGCACCATACTCAGCATTAATTGGTGATTTTGAGTTTGATCGTACTCCATCTGATATGTATTTGCTTGAGCAAATCTCTCATGTTGCAGCGGCAGCACATGCACCATTTATTTCAGCTGCTAGTCCGAGCATTTTAGGCCTTGAATCATTTACAGATATTGATCGTCCTAGAGATGTTTCAAAAATCTTTGAAACCGCTGAATATGTTCAATGGCGTTCGTTCCGTGATAGTGAAGACTCACGTTATGTTGCATTGACTTTGCCTCATGTCTTGGGTCGTCTCCCATATCATCCAAAAGAAGGTACTGCGACAGAAGGCTTTAATTTTATTGAAGATGTTTCTGGTGAAAATCACAATGAATATTTGTGGATGAATGCAGCTTATGCTTTTGGTACTCGCTTAACAAATGCATTTGATATGCATGGTTGGTGTGCTGCTATTCGCGGTGTTGAAGGTGGTGGTTTGGTTGAAGGCTTGCCAGTACATACTTTTAAAACACAAGATGGCGAAGTGGTATTCAAGTGTCCAACTGAAATTGCAATCACGGATCGCCGTGAAAAAGAGTTAAGCGATCTAGGCTTCATTCCGTTAGTACATTGTAAAAATACAGATTACGCAGCTTTCTTTGGCGCGCAATCAACTCAAAAGCCTAAAAAATATGACAATGATACAGCCAATGCAAACTCGGCTTTATCAAGTCAGATTCAGTACATCATGGCTGTTTCACGTATTGCACATTACTTAAAAGCAATGATGCGAGATAAAGTGGGTAGCTTTGCTTCTGCTGGAAATGTTGAAGCATTCTTAAATGAGTGGTTGTCACAGTATGTCTTACTTGACGATGGTGCTTCTCAAGAAGCAAAAGCTCAATACCCGTTACGTGAAGCATCTGTAAAAGTTGTAGAAGATCCTGCTCAACCAGGTCACTACAAATCTGTGGTTTTCTTGCGACCACATTTCCAGCTGGATGAGTTGTCGGTTTCTTTACGACTTGTCACTGAGTTACCTCAGTCCTCAAATTAATCAAGGTCAGCTAAAGAATAACTTTAAATTAAAAATAGGAAAGTTCTAAATGAAAGATATATACGTTGAGTTTCGCGGTAAATATAAAGTTGATGGAGAATCTCGTGATTCTGAGCACAAAGGTTGGTTAGAAGTTAACTCTTGGTCTCATAACATCCGTCAACCTAAATCTGCTACTTCAAGTAGTGTAGGCGGCCACACTGCTGAACGTGTTGAACATTCAGACATGGTTTTCGTGAAAGACTTAGACGCAACTAGCCCTAAATTATGGGAAGCTTGTTCAGCCGGTTATACATTTGATGAAGTACAAATCGACTTCTATCGTGCAAATGGCGATAAACGTATCAAGTACTTACAAATCAAATTGAAGCACGTTCTAGTTTCTAGTGTAACTCCAACTGTTAACGAAGAAGGCGTTCCTACAGAAGCATTCGGTTTGAAATATGCTGCTGTTGAGTGGACTTATAACCAACAAGATATTAACGGTACTGCTAAAGGTGCTGTTACTAAGAAATGGTCACTTTCTAATAATACAGCTTCTTACGCAGCGTAATTATTTAAGTGAATATTTGGTGGAGGCTGACATAAAGTTAGCCTCTGCTGTCTTTAAATATACTTTGTTGTGAACTCGAATGAACTTAGATCGGCTTTATCCATACGGATTTCGTTCAACTTTATTTGATCGCTTAATTCCAGAAAGTGAAGATTATGCAAAAGGTCTTTCTATTCAGCAATTAAGAGAATCTGTAGCAAAGGATTTAGAAGATTTGCTCAATAGTCGGGTAGCAAAATTAGATCATGTAATTGATGACTATCCACTTGTAAAAAAATCGATACTTCAGTTCGGGATTATTGATTTTGTGGGGCTTTCTACAGCCAACCCTCTGGATCGGGATAAAATTTGCCAATCCATTGAGCAATCAATAGCAGCTCATGAACCTCGGCTAAGACAAATACGGGTAGAGATGTTATTAGATGGACATAATATGGGCGCATTATGTTTAAGTATTCAGGCTTATCTAAATATTCACCCCTTATATGAACCTGTTGTATTTGATGCATTGTTAAAACCAACAACGCAGCAATATGTAATTTCAGCAAGAACTTAAGCGTAGTGGGTGTGTTGTGATAGAAGAGCTTTTACCGTTTTATGAAAAACAATTACAAGAATTTGGTCAACAATCTCGGGAATTTGCCCAAAAATATCCAAAAATTGCTCAGCGCTTATCTTTAAATCAAGAGCAAATTGATGACCCACATATTGAACGTCTGATTCAGGCTTTTTCGCTGATTGCTGCTCGAATCGATAAAAAACTAACAGACAGTTACGATGTTTTTACTCGTTCTTTATTTGAGGTGATGTTCCCTCAATACTTACGACATTTTCCTGCGTGTTCAGTTGTTAGTTTTGAGGATATTAATAAGATTAAACAGCTTACAGAACCTCATCTTGTACCTCATCATACGGTTTTGAAATCTCGTAGTTTCAAAGGGGTGCAGTGTGAGTTTAATACAACTCAAGATGTTAAATTACTACCTATTCATTTAAGTGGTTTAGATTTTAAAACTACACCTAGTGCGCATATGCACTTAAATCAAAATGCGACGTTGAGCCTTAAATTTGAAATTTTTAATAATGCTCATACTTGTTTAACTGATGAGAAGCTTCCTATTTATTTGGATGCTATCTCTAATTTTCCTCTACAGGTCCTTGATAGTATTTTCAAAAAAGGAACTAGTTTTGCGGTTAAATATGGACAAACAATTGTAGAATTGAGCAAGAATCCATTCGAATTGATTGGTTTTGCAGAACAAGAAAGTTTATTACCGCTTGATCAACATACCCATCATGCTTATCGTTTGTTGATGGAATACTTTTGTTTCCCGGAAAAGTTTAGTTATCTTAAGCTCGATTTAGATTTTTTTAAGCGAATACCTCAGCATGTATCCGAACTTGAGCTTTTAATTCATTTCAAATTAAACTTAAATGATCAAGCCGTTGTTAGAAACTATTCTGAGCTAAATATTGCAAACTTTAAATTATTTACTACCCCCGTAATTAATTTATTTGAAAAATATGCTGAACCCCAGAAGATAGTTCACAAGCAATTAGAATATCCTTTAGTTACAGACGCTCACCATCCTGAATTTTATCAAGTATATTCAATACTTGAGATGAATATGGTGCGTGAAAAAACAAATCAGGAAGAAAGCTATGTTCCTGTTTTGCCTTTTTTTGCGATGAGCCATTACCACAATGATACAGCTCGCTTTTTTTACTCAGTAAACTATCAAAAGTTACAGTCCAATTTCGTTGAAATGGGCTATTCGATTATTTCTAAAAATTTAAATCCATTTTCAACGCGCTCAGATTTTATTAGCACTAAATTATTATGTTCAAACCGTGATTTACCTCATGAAGCACTGGGTCAGTCTAATAACGTATTAAATTTAAATGATAGTAGCTTGGCGAGACGTGCCATTGTTTTAAAACGACCTACAAAGCCTTATAAGTTTGAACAAGGCCAAAGTGAACAGTGGCGTGTGATCTCGCATCTTTCATTAAATAGCTTAGCACTTATGAAAGGGGATGCTGTTTCTCATGTTAAAGAGCTGCTGGCTTTATATAACTTACCGCAGTCAAAAGAAAACTATTTAATTATAGAATCAATTAAAAAATTAGAATTTTCTCTTACCCATAAACTCGTAGATGGCAAACCATTTCCAATGTTTGTAAGAGGAGTAAAAGCTGAATTACAAATTGATTCATCCGTATTTAGAGGGCATAGCTTATATATTTTTAGTCAGTTATTAAGTCGTGTTTTTAATTTAAAGGTTCAAATTAATAGTTTTGTTGATTTGGTGGTTAAGGATTATTCATCTCAGCAGGAGTTATACCAATGCAGTCAGAACGTTGGTGGCAAGACTCTTCTGTAACGGCTGAGTTGTTTCAACGCCCTAAGTCTTTTGAGTTTATTCAAGCAACACGTTTATTGCGTCATATGCCTGCCAATGACGCAGCTTTATCATGGTCTGACCATTTTAAATTTGAGACCTCATTTAACTTAAACTTTCCAGCCACTGAAATTGAAAGTTTAGAGTTAGTAGATGAACGTGTTCATTTAACAAACCTGATCGTTGGTCTGACTGGTATACAAGGTGCATTACCTTATACATATACAAATAAAATTAAGCAGGCTCCAAGGCAACAACGCGCTGAAACGAAAGAGTTTTTAAGCTTATTTAATCATAAGCTGACCAGTCAGTATGTAGAGTCAAGTATTACTTATCACTTGCCTGTGCGCTATGAAATTGAAAATAAAAATGATTATTTGGATATTCTCCATGCATTGAATGGTTATGTTCGCTCACAACATCAGCAACAAGACTTGGATGAATATTTCGCTGAATTTTCAGGCCTAATGCAGGGGCAAAATAATACGGTTCATGCTTTAAAGACGATGTTGAGTTGTATTTTTAAGCATGAAATTACAATTAAAGAGTTTGTACAGGAATCGTTTAAGTTAGCGGGTGATCAGCTAACCACTTTAGGCGGAAGTCAACCGAGCTTACTTGGTATTAACACATTTTGTGGGGAAACGATTCAACAAATTGATGGAAAAATTGAGATTCAAATAGGTCCGCTTAAGCGTCAGCAATATTTAAAATTTTTACCTCATCAAGAGCTTAGCTTAAAGCTCAAAAAAATCGTAGAAACCTGGTGCAGTCCAACTTTATCGATAGATTTAAGATTGATATTGGATGAGACTGAAATACAACCTGTTCGCTTAACTCAAGGCCAAGAAAGTGGTTTAGGGCAAGGCGCTTTTTTAATGTCTCGTAAGCCTAATACACATAACGATGAAACATGTTATAGCCTTATTGGAGAGCAAATATGATTAAAAAAATATTACTCTCATTCATCGCTATTTTTACAGTTGTTAGTGGAATTATCATTTTCTACTGGCGTGATGTTCAATATAACCCAAATAAAATCGACTTTTTCCTTTATTTTTTATTATTGCCAGCAATCATTACATTGGTGATCTTATCACCTTGGTTAATTTATAGTGTTTATAAAAGCTACAAAGAAAAGAAAGAGCAGGCTGCAAATCAAAGTCAAGATGATGATAGTCAAAAATCATCTGCTGCAATTGAACAACCTCTAGAACAGCTGGATTTTAATGTATATTCCGCTTTTGCTATACATGCCCTAGGCGAGAATGAAACTATTATTGAAGAAATACAAAATTTTAAAAGTCCGGAGCTTGATGAGCAATTGTTGAATTCGTATGGATTGCCTCTTTTATCTTATCGAATTAAAGATTTAGCTGAGACAAATGATGAGGATATTCAATACGCTGCTTCACCAAGACAAGTTCGTATCATGTCTTTAATCAGTCAACAACTAGAACAAAATATAGAGAATTTGTATCGCTTGGCTGAACATTTAAAGCGCTCAATTTTATTTTATGAATCTCATCAGATCCGTGAATATCATATGCATCCTGCATGGGTCGATCCAAATAGCGAATATGAAGATGTGGAAACACCCGTAGTTGAAGTACACCGTTTAAATCGACTGAATTTGCATATTTTTCTTCCAGAAGATTTATTACATGTTTGGAATGATGAGCAAAGTAATGATCTGATTTTAGAGTTTTTTACTGAGATTGGTATTATTTCCCAAAAAGTTCATATCGAATATCACTTTTTGGGTGAGCGTGTAGCTTATCAAGAATTTATTCATTTATTAAAACGCATTCAAAAGAAAGAGCATGAGGTATTTCTCATGCTGGCTGTCGATTCAGAGATTGATCAAGATCTTATTGATGAAAAATCATGGATGGTCAAAGATTATATTCCGGCTGAATTTGCTGCAAGCTGCCTCCTTGCGGACCCATCATTAAAAATCGAAGAACTCGAACCGGCTAAAAACTTAAAAATTGTGGTGGGCCAAGAAAAAGCAGCCAAAGTTCTTCATACGCTGAACTTAAATGAATTACCGCAGTATGAGGGAGATGAGCCATACGTACTTATTCTTTCAGACCAGACAGATATAAAAACAGCGAAGCAATTACAGCAGCAGTTTGCACAAACATCTGTTGAACCACATCACTATATTTATGTGAAATCTTCATTGGGGCATACCCAGCATTTAGTTGATATTTATGGCTTTATGCTTAGTATGCATTTTCCTGAACATATCGTTCCTTTTGTCTTTGGAGAAAATACAGTGTCAGCACATACATTTGTGCAGAGTGTCACTGAAAATTCAGAAGATGATGCGATGGTGTTGAATAGCTAATTTAAACTTTGAACTTAGAACGAGAATAGAATGCATACAATTTTAGGCTACTTGTGGCAGTACATCACGAATCCTAAAGCAATTATCGCCTTGTCATTGTTCGTGGCATTGATGTCTTCCTATACTTCAATTCCTCGCCATATATTTTGGGCTTTAGCATCTGCATATGCTTTAGGGCTCATCGCTTATGGAATTTATTGGCTAATTCAGCGTAAAAAGCATGCTGTTCAAGGTGAAGAGCTTGCACAAGCGATTGAAAAGGATACCCAAGCAGAGTACGGCAAAAATAAAGATAAAGAAGAGCTGCAACTTATTAGCCAACAAATGAAAGAATCTATTCAATTGATTCGTAAGTCAAAGTTAGGCGATAAAAAGGGGAACGCAGCACTATATGAGTTGCCATGGTATATGGTCATTGGTAACCCAGCTGCTGGTAAAAGTTCTGCGATCTATAATTCTGGTTTAAAGTTTCCTTTTGAAGAAACCCATCAAAAAATGGTTTCGGCTGGTTTAAGCGGTACGCGTAATTGTGACTGGTTTTTTTCGACTGAGGGTATTTTACTCGACACCGCTGGACGTTATTCGGTCTATAGCGAAGACCACTCTGAATGGTTAGGCTTTTTAAATATCTTAAAGAAGAACCGTTCTAAGGCTCCAGTAAATGGTTTAATTCTTATTGTTAGTATTGCTGAGCTTGTTAGTCAGAGTCCTGAACACTCATTAAAGCTTGCGAAAAATTTACGCGCTCGTATTCAGGATTTAACCGAACGTTTAGAAGTGGTTGTACCCGTATATCTAGTCTTTTCAAAAATGGATTTGATCGCGGGTTTTACCGAATTTTTCGAATTCTATGAAGCACAAGAATATAATCAGGCGTGGGGCGCAACACTACCATATGAGCAAAACTCTTCTCATAATGCTGTAGATCTTTTTGAGAAACACTACAATATTCTTTATGACGGTTTAAAAGGGGTCAGTTCAACTCATCTTAGCCGTCGACATTCTCAAAATATCTCACCTAGTGTGATGACTTTCCCATTAGAATTTAAGACATTAAAACCTGCATTAAAAAGTTTTATTGCGACATTGTTTGAAGATAACCCTTACCAGTTCCAACCAGTTTTCCGTGGGTTTTATTTCACAAGTGCTTTGCAAGAAGGCGTAATAGAAAGTCCAATGACTGAGCAAATTGCACAGGAATTCCAGCTTTCCCAAATTGCTCAAAGTGAAGTAAAAGATCAGCTAAAAACAACGCCTAACCATGGTTATTTCTTAAAAGGCTTGTTTTCAGATGTCATTTTAAAAGATAAAGATCTGGTTAAACAGCATGTCAATACAAGCAAAAAGCGTCAGCGTTATATTGCATTTATTGGTGCTTTAGCAGGCGTATCCATTATTCTCGGTGTGTGGGTTTGGTCATATCGTAATAATCAACAACTTATTGCCGAAGTTCAAGCTGATTTGAATAAAGTTGTTCAATTGGAAAAGAGTTCAGGTCAACAATTGTCGACTCAATTAGAGGCCTTACTTATCTTGCAAAGACGTCTACAACAGTTAGACGAATTTGATGAAAATAGACCACTAAAATTTAGTTTTGGTTTATATCAAGGTAATGAGCTACGTGAAAAATTAAAAGCTGAATATTTAAAAGGTGTTAAGCAAATTGTTTTGATACCTACACAGCAAAATATTGCTCAGTATTTGCAACGTGTAAAAAATAACGAAGCAACTTTAAAAGCAAATCATACCAATGTTGAGATCAAGCAAACTGCTCAAACTCAGCAATATTTAGAGCCTTCGGATACCAACCCTCAAGATGCTTATAATGCTTTAAAAGCATATTTAATGATGAGCAATCCACAGTATATGGATGCAAGTCACTTAAGTGATCAGGTAACGCGTTTCTGGCGTTCTTGGCTTGATGCCAATAAAGGGCAGATGCCACGTGCAGATATGATCCAAGAAACTGAGCAGATCTTATCTTATGCAATGACATTGGCAAATGATAAACAATTCCCGATCTTGGATGCTGACTCTCAACTTGTGGATCAGACACGTCAAGTATTGCTCTCTGTTATTAGAGGTATGCCAGCACGTGACCGTGTTTATAATGAAATTAAAATGCGTGCTGCTGTGCGCTTTCCAGCTTTAACTGTAAGCCAGATTGTAGGTGATGCAAATAAAAATATTGTATTGGGTAGTTATGCATTACCAGGGGTATTTACTCAAAAAGCTTGGAACGAGTATGTAGAAAAAGCAATTGAGGAAGCAGCAGACAAACCTACGGATACTAAAGACTGGGTGCTTAATAGCCGTCAATCTGATGATTTAACTTTTTCTGGTAGTCCAGAGCAAATCAGAAAGCAGCTTACTGCATTGTATAAACAAGAATATATTGCAGAGTGGAGAAAATTCTTAAGTGGTATTCACTATGCAAAAGCAACTCAGTTTGCTCAGCAAGTTAAAAATATTGATGTATTGGGCGAACCACAAAATTCACCAATTCGCACACTTATTGAACGCGTAGCCATTGAAACAAATTGGGATAATCCGGTCGTTCAAGCCGAGTTAGCAGCACCTCAAAAAGGATTTATTGCATGGTTTAAACGTAAGGTTTTAAACCATGATGATAAACAATTAGCAAATCAGGCTGTAACGAATGCTCAAGGGCCTATTTCTCAAGAATATCAAATGTTCTATCAATTGGTTCGTAAACGTGATGATCAGCAAGGTAAATCTTTGCTTGATGAATATATGACGAATCTTGCCTTAGTACGTAGTAAGTTTAATGAACTTAAGAATGCGGGTGAGATCGGACCGAATGCGATGACATTGGTTAAGCAAACTTTAAATGAGCAGACATCGCTATTTAACCAGACTCAAAAAATTGTAGATGAAAAGATGGCGGTTGGTTTCAGTGAAATTGATCAGCAACTTCTACAAAAATTAGTGGTGAGTCCACTTACCCAAGCCTTTGAAAGCTTAATTACACCTACTCAAGATGAAATTAATAAGCTATGGGTAATGCAAGCCTATCAACCATTTACTGCAAATCTTGCTAAGAAATATCCATTTAACTCATCAGCTTCTTTACAAGCAACAAGTAGTGAAATTGGACAAATTCTTGGTGAAAACGGCAGTATTTCCCGTTTTGTTAAAGAGAGTTTAGATCCGTTTGTTATCCGCCGTGGTTATACTTTAACTTCAAAAACATGGAAAGATTTGGGGATTAGTTTAAACCCACAATTTGTTATGAACTTCCAACGCTATGTTGCACCTACAAATGGAATGGCAACAGGTGAGTTAAATAGCCAAGCACCAGCTGCTCCGGCAACCAATCAGTCTAACTTCCAGTTCTACCCAATTCAAAACCCGCAATTACTTTCATATACCGTTGATATTGATGGTCAGCGTATGACTTATGAAAATGGGGTGCAGCAATGGGTTAACTTTATTTGGCCAAATCAAGGCAGTATTCCGGGTGCTCGTATTACAGCTGTAGATTTACAAGGTCAAACACATACCATTTTTGATGAACCAGGCGAATACGGGATTAACCGTTTAATCGATAGTGCACAGCGTAAAGAGCAAAACGGTGGTTTTGAAATGCTTTGGCGCAGTAAGACAGATCCATCACTCTTTGTGAAAATGAACTTCCGTCTTATTAGTAGTAATTCAGGAAGTATCGGTTCAAGCCGTGGCTACTCTGGTATGCAACTGGTTGACAAAGTAACTGCGGATAAGGCTGCTCGCGTTGTATCCGCACAGCAAGCACCAGCTCAGGCAGCTGCTCCTGCCAAAACTGAAAATCCAGTTTCTGCACTAGCACAACCTGCTGCGGGAGTTAAGCCATGACATGGAAACTAACCTCTACATTCAAGGAGGAGCATTGATGCATACATTAAAAACAACTCCTCTGTATTACGGGAAAAGCCCTGCACGTGGTGACTTCTTAAAGACAAAAGGTCAATATGCCTTAATACAGGTACTTGATCAGTGGATAACAGAAGCATTGGAATATGCAATGCAGTCAAATATGTTCAAAGAAGCATATAGCAAGTTGCCTTCATTGGATTTCTTTATTGCAAATCCACATGAGAACATGTTCTTGGCTGCTAATTTGTTGGCGAGCGAAGACAGTTCAGGTCGAGCTTTTCCGATGGTACTCAGTCATTTACTTGAGGTTGATTTACCATATGAAAATTTACTATATGCACCTTATAGCTATAAGCATGTCTTAGTTGATTTATTTCAAAATAATCGTGCATTAAGAGGGATTAAAGATTCTGATTTATTATTTGGTAAGCTAAATCATTTACCAAATCAAATTCAGGTTTTATCTGAACGTGAATGTGTAGGTTTTTATGAAAATCATACCATGCATTCATTTGCTCAGTTAATGAAGCTAAGTATTTATGAGTTAGCTCAAAGCATGATTGGTTTAGGATTACTACTACAACCAATTTTACAAAATGGGACTAGCCGTTTAAATAAAGTCTTGATTCTACCGATTAATAATCCTGCTTATTGTTATGAAATAGCGGCATTCTGGGTCAGTATTATTTGTCGGTTTTTAAAACAGCATAATACCGAAGTATTAATTGGGTTGTTACATCGGGAGCAGCCAGTATTATTCTTTGGTTTTCAGGGTGCTGATATTTTAGCTCTTAGCGATATTTTTACTCAGAATATGGATAGCAAACATTGGGTTTCTTTAATACAAGCTCAATGGATTGATACTTATTTGGAACAGAATGCTGGTTTAGCAACGCTAGAACAATCTTTATGTCAACGCCAATTAAGTTTAAATCAAGGTTTAAAACTATTTAGACAGACTTTTTTGGGTGAATAACAATGAATCAAAAATATCAAATTAAACTTTCACAACTTATAAAAGGCTGTTTTATATATGCAATTGCGAATTATGCTTTAGCACAGCCTATAGTTGTAGAAGGTGTAGTGCCAAATGAAGCAAGTAAACAGGCTATTTTAATGAAAATGCAGTCTGTTTATGGTGCAGATCAAGTTGTTGATAAAATACAAGTTCGACCAGTTGCCGCTCCAAATGGATGGAGTGACTCTGTCACACGAGTGATTACACCTGATCTTAAAAAAGTTTCTCAGGGTAAGTTAAGTGTTAATGGAACCCGATTTGAACTGACCGGGAAAATGCTAAATCCGACAGAAATACAGCCAACCATTCAGTCTTTTCAGAGTTTGGTACAGCCTCCATATCAATTATTTTCCCAGCTTTCTGTAAATCAGGCTGAGCAGAAGATTATTGATGATGCTTTAAAAAATCGAATTATTGAATTTGAATCTGGTAGTGCAGTATTAACTGAAGCTGGACAAAAAATTCTTGATGAAATGGCTGTTGCTTTAAATAAAGTGGGCGGGAAAAAAGTCAAAATTGTGGGGCATACCGATAGTTCTGGTGATGCGACCAAAAACTTAAAACTCAGCCAAGATCGAGCTTTAGCAGTTAAAAATTATTTAATTAGTAAGAATATTCCTGCTGATCATTTATCTACCGAAGGTTTAGGTTCATCTAAGCCTATAGCGGACAATACTTCTGCGGAAGGTAGAAAGAAAAACCGCCGAATTGAGTTCACCGTTTTATAGGGATAAGGAGAAGAATATGGCTAGCCCTTACATTACGATTGGATGCCCAACGACAGGTGGAGGGCAAGTCATTTCTGGTAATAGTGCATTTTTAATTGAGGGAATCGCAATTGCATGTGTAGGTGATAAAGCAACTTGTCCGGCGCATAAAACGGTTTCTACGATTGTTTCCGGTGACCCAAATATGCAAGTGATGGGAAAAGCAGCAGCAAGAGTAAATGATTCATTATCGTGTGGCTGTAAATTATTACCGAAACAAAGTTTGGTTAATCAAGGGTAGCAGAGGGTATATCTTTTTTCTTAAATGGTTAAGTTAAAAAGATATGTGTACTAATTAAATGATCTTAAATGGTATTAGATTTTTTATTCAGATATAAGAAATCTAATAAATCATATTAATGATTGTAATGCTGGGTTATTTGTCGGATAAAGCTAAATTTTGGTAATATACGGGCATTATGATTTTAAGTATTAAATTATTTAAAAATATTGAGAGTAATGATGAGTAGTTTAAAAATTTTAATTACAAAACTTTCTACAGCTGCACGCAGTGCTTTAGAAAAATCTGCTAATGCTTGTGTTCTTCAGCAAAACTACGAAATTGAAATTGAACATTTATTTTTAGAGTTACTTAATCAGCCTTTAGAAAACGATTTAAAAATTTTATTAAAAAAATATAAAATCTCAGCCGATGCTTTAGCAGATGATTTAAAAGAAACAATTTCTCAATTACCAAAAGGTAATACACGTACTCCAATTTTTGCTAAATCAATTGTTCGTTTATTTGAACAAGCTTGGTTATTGGCTTCAGCAGAACAAAATCCTGTCATTCGTAGTGGTCATTTACTGGTTGCATTATTAACTGCACCAGACCTCTATCAAATTGCAACGAGAGCTTCGAGTTTATTTGATCTTTTCCCGATAGACTCAATGAAACATAAGTTTCTTGAAATTTGTGAAAAAAGTGTAGAACAACAAGAAGAATCAAAAACATCTTCACAAGCAGATGAATTAGAACAAGCCGCGACTCCAACTGCAAAAACTCAAAAAACACCTGCTTTAGATCAATATACAATTAATTTAACTGAAAAAGCGAAGAATGGTGGGATTGACCCTGTTATTGGGCGTGAATATGAAATTCGTTTGATGCTCGATATTTTAATGCGTAGACGTCAGAACAACCCAATTTTAACTGGTGAGCCAGGTGTAGGTAAAACAGCTGTAGTTGAAGGGTTGGCTTTAAAAATTGCTCAAGGTTTAGTTCCTGAAGCATTAAAAAATGTTCATTTGCACGTTTTAGATATGGGGCTTTTGCAAGCTGGGGCAAGTGTTAAAGGTGAATTTGAAAACCGTTTAAAGCAAGTTATTCAAGAAGTCCAATCATCGGCTCATCCTATTATTTTATTTATTGATGAAGCGCATACGCTTATTGGAGCAGGTGGCCAAGCGGGGCAAAACGATGCTGCCAATCTTTTAAAACCTGCACTTGCTCGTGGCGAGTTACGTACTATTGCTGCAACAACATGGGCAGAATATAAACAGTATTTTGAGAAAGATGCTGCATTAAGCCGCCGTTTTCAGGTGGTAAAGGTTGAAGAACCGACCGAAGAAGTTGCTGTAGATATGTTACGTGCAATGATTCCCGTAATGCAAAATCACTTTAATTTACAAATTGATGATGAAGCAATTGTAACGGCTGTACATGCCTCTCACCGCTATATTAGTGGTCGTCAACTCCCAGACAAAGCAGTAAGTGTTCTTGATACTGCAGCAGCGCGTGTAGCTTTGACCCAAAATGCACAACCAGTCAAACTTGATCAATTGAAAGCACAAGAACATAACTTAAAGCTTGAGCAACAAATTTTGGAAAATGAACACCGTCAAATTCCAATACATCATGAAAGATTAGAAAATCTGAAAAACCAACTAGAGTCATTACAAAGTGAGATCCAAGAGACTCAGGAACAATGGCAAAAAGAATTAGAGCTAGTTCGTAAAATTCAGGAATTAGAAGCGCAGAGCCATTCTAATGAGTCTGAAGCCTACGATCAGATTAATTTAATACGCAAAGACCTTGCTGATATTCAGGGACAACAGCCGTTAGTTTTTGAGCGAGTAAACTCTCAGATCATCAATGAAATTATTTCTGATTGGACAGGTATTCCTGTTGGGAAAATGGTCAATGATGAAATTAAGCAGATTTTAACGCTTGAAGATAAATTAGGTGAGCGTGTAATGGGGCAAGATTATGCACTTACACAATTAGTTCAAGGGATTAAAACTTCAAAAGCTAAATTAGAAGATCCAAATAAACCTCAAGGGGTGTTCCTTTTAGTCGGGCCTAGTGGGGTTGGTAAAACTGAAACTGCTTTAGCCTTAGCTAATGAGTTATATGGCGGTGAACAGCATTTAATCACGATTAATATGTCTGAGTATCAAGAAGCACATACTGTCTCTTCGCTTAAAGGTGCACCTCCAGGCTATGTTGGCTATGGTCAGGGTGGGGTTTTAACTGAAGCTGTACGCCGTAATCCTTATAGTGTTGTGTTACTCGACGAAATTGAAAAAGCACATAGCGATGTTCAGGAGTTGTTCTATCAAGTATTTGATAAAGGTACTTTAGAGGATGGTGAAGGGCGCGTTATTGATTTTAAAAACACGACAATCTTATTAACTTCAAATACGGGCTCGAGTGCAATTATGCAGGCATGTTTAAATCAGCCTGTAGAAGAATGGCCTACCGCAGAAGATTTAATCGAACATTTAAAGCCGAGTTTATATAAACAGTTTAAGCCAGCCTTTTTAGGGCGTATGAGAGTTGTGCCATATTTCCCATTGCATGATGATTTATTGGTTCGAATTATTAAACATAAATTGGGCAAAATTACTGCTCGAATTGAAAAACAATATGGAACGGAAGTTCAATATTCAGATGACTTGGTCGAGTTGCTACTCAGCCGTTGTACTGAAGTGGATAGTGGTGCCCGTAATGTTGATAACATCTTAAATTCTACAGTTTTACCTGCTTTGGCAACTGAAATTTTAGTGGCGTTAGCAGATCAAAAATTGCCGAAATTGATCATGATTGATGCGAAAGATGACGAGATCCAATATTTACTAGATCCTGTGGCGAAGCCTGCTAAAAAACGGACTAGTAAAAAGTTGAAATCAGAAGTTTAAAAATTTAATAGAGCCAAAATTAGATGAGTATTGATATTTCTGAACTACTTAAACCCATTAATGACAGCTTGCTTTGTGGTGAGGATTATTCATTTTCTAATGAATTTCACGAGATAAAGAAAGCCAGAACACAGGATGATCTATTATTAGATCAGGGGGATTGGGTTGCTGAACGGAAGCAGGCAGATTGGGACTTTGTTGCGAAGAGTGTAAGCACTTTGCTCATTGAAAAAACCAAAGATATCCGTCTATTAACTTGGGTAATAGAAGCCTGGACTCATCTAAATGGTTTTGAAGGCATGGTAAAGGGAATCACTTTAACTCATACCATGCTGAACCAATATTGGCAGGATATTCATCCGATTATTGAAGATGATGATTTGGATCAGCGTATTGGTTTATTACAAGGTCTTATTAATCAGTTGCCAATGCTGTTGAAGAAAGTACCTTTAACTAACACAGCTCCTTATTATAACTTGCTTGATTATGATAATTTTCTATATCACGAAAATATACGCCGTAAGCAAACAGAAGAGTACGAGAGTCAGTCAGGTCCATCTGAATTAGAACAATTTGATCAAGCGATCTTTAATACATCTAAAACCTTTCAATACTCAAATTATCAAGAGTTTACTTCGGTTTTAACGGAGTGGAATGTTTTAAAACAGACACTCGACCATTTAATGGGATTAGATTCACCGAGTTTTGCTGCAATTGATTCTGCATTTGAAACAATACACAGCACTTTACGTAAAATTTACAAAGCAGAGGCTTTTGGTACTGGGCTTGCGCCGAGCCAAGAACAGGCCGCTGTCATCACGACACCGTCTATGGAAAATCAAGTGCCTGTACAAATCGTATCAGACCAGCCTATGTTTCAGCCACAAGCACAAACTCACTTGGCCAATCGCGAGCAAGCAATGAAAGTGCTGCAAGAAATAGCTGATTATTTTCAAGCAAATGAGCCCCATAGTCCTGTGAGCTATATGCTCCAAAAGACCATTAAATGGAGCCAAATGCCGTTGCATGAATGGTTAGCACAAGTGATTAAAGATGAGCATCCATTACAAATGGTTCAGGAAATGTTAGGTGTTCAACCTAAAAATGAATATGAATAAAGATTGGTAAAGAGATATGTTTAAAGCTGAAAAAGTCCTGTGGGGCGAAGGTTTATTTTTAAGACCTCAACATTTCCAGATTCAAGATACCTATCATGAACAACGTTTAAATCATACGGTTCGTGCTGTTGTTCCATTTTCCTATGGTGTTCAAAAACTTAGTTTTGATGAAGCACAGTTAAGTACGCATATTCTTGCACTTGAATCGGTAGAAATGATTTGGCAAGACGGTGAAATATATCAAGCGCCTGCTTATGACTTATTACCTGAACCTATTTTGCTTGATGAGCTTAATTTACGTGGTGAAATGGTCATCTATTTGGCATTACCATTATTACAAGCCAATAAACAAAACTTAATCGATCAAAATCAATCACAAAAAGGGCGCTATCAATCGCATTTGGTTGAAACCCACGATCTGTTCACAAACGCGACAGAAGCTGATATCAGCTTATTACGTCGTCGAGCTGTGTTTAAATTGTTAGATGCACATAATAATCCTGATCATAATTTAGATGGTTTCCTGTATTTGCCAATAGGCAAAATTAAACGTCAGAGTTCAGGTGCTTTTGAAATTGACCGCAAATTTATTCCGCCCATTTTGCATGTCGATGCATCTGAGACCTTGGTTTCAAATTTAAAAAGAACCTTGAATGTTATTAAGGCAAAAATTAAAACGATTCAAACCAATAATCGAGAAAATGAGCAGAAATTAATTGAATTCCGTTCAGGTGATATCGTTTCGTTTTGGTTGGTAAATGCTTTAAATACTGCTCATGCTGGTCTGAGCCATTTCTTGCAATATCCGCAAATTCATCCGGAACGATTATTCTTTGAATTGCTACGTTTAGCAGGTTCGTTATTAACCTTCTCGACAGCTTATGAAGTTGATCAGTTACCTGCATATAAACATCATAATTTGCAAGAGAGCTTCACCCAACTCGACACAATTTTACGTGATTTACTCGATACGATTATTTCGAGTCGTTACATCAGTATTGCCCTTAAAGAAATTCGCCCTTCATATTGGGTAGGAAGTCTCGAAACCGATAAGATTACTCGAGATACCAGACTTTATATTGCTGTATCAAGTAGCGCGATGCAGACCCATGAGTTGATTCAAATCGTTCCTCTACGTTTTAAAATCGGTAGTACTTTAGATGTTGAACAACGTGTTGTTGCAGCATTACCAGCAATTCCATTACATCACTTAATCCAAGTTCCAACTGCTATTCCAGTACGTTCGGGTGTGAGCTATTTTGAAATCGAACCGCATCATGAACTCTATCAACGTATGTTGGATTCAGAAACGATTTGTATTTATGTTCCGGCTGGATTCCAAGATATCAGTATTGAGCTGATTGCGGTCATGAACGCTTAAAGATAAAGGAGAGAAAAATGTCACAATCTACAGGTGCTCCTTCTTTATTTGACGATGGGCAAATTGGGACAGGGGGGAATAATAATAGCCAGTCCCAAGTAAAATTACAGGCAATTAATCTGATTGATTTATTGCATGATGGTTTTTACTTAATCTTTTTAATTCGAAATCAGTATGTGCCAGCTGATCCACAGCGCTTTCGTGAAAAAATTCTAGATTTGCTTAATCGATTTGAGCAACAAGCGAAAAAGTTACAATTTTCAGCTGATGATATTCATGATGCTAAATATGCGTTTTGTGCACTGATTGATGAAACGATCGTAACCCAGCAAGACCCAAGCTATTTTAATTTACAAAATTCTTGGTTAATTAGCCCATTACAGTTAAGTCTGTTTGGTTCTCAGTTAGCGGGTTATCAATTCTTCGAAATTTTAGAGCAATTACGTAGTCGTGGAAAAGAGCGATTAGCTGCTCTTGAAGTCTTCCATTACTGCTTATTATTAGGTTTTCAGGGTAAATACCGAATTGAGTCAATTGAAAGCCTTAACCATTTGGTGGCACGAGTAGGCGATGAAATTGATTATCTGAAAGGGAAAAAAGTGGCTTTTTCGCCATTCTCGGCAATTCCTGATCAGATACGAAATATTATCCATCGTGAGTTACCTTTTTTCTGGATTTTGATTTTCTTATTGATTTTTGCATTACTTACCTTTGCAGGTTTAAGATTTATGCTTAACAATCAAAATGATAAAGCATTATCTAATTATCAAAATGTGATTTCTGCCCCACAAGAGCAGGCACATATTACAATTTACTTACCTTGATGATGGAAAGAAATGGCTCAGGAAAAACCAACTTCTATTCGAGTTTTGCAATCGAATAAAAAAAAGTCGAGATCACCCGTAATCTATATCATCATTGGTATTATTGCAGGTGTTTTTGTAAGTATCTCGCTGTTCCTGTTCTTGTCTCAACCGTATTCATCCGACCCTACAAGTGTTGAGAGCAAATCGAATCAAGATCAGGAGCTTGACCAAGTCTTGATGACTAATTCTTCTGCACATGACCAAGCAGTAAGTGATCAGCAAGAGCAAACTGATCCGATGAGCCATGATGGTTTTGAGCAACCTAAAGAGAATGAGTTAAGTAACATTTTTAAGCCTGCTCCTCATAAAGAGGCCGCACCTAACCCACAACGTGTTTCACCTTTTGATGCACAGTTAACAGGTGAACAGGTTGTACCTAAGCAACAGGCTGTTGTAGCTAAACCTGTACAGCCAAAACTACAGATAGTTCAGCAAAAACCGGCTACCCAGACGAAAGTGGTTCAAGCCAAACCCGCTGAGGTAAATAAAGCTCCGGTTGAACAAGAGGCTGATGTGGAACCACCTAAAGCTTCGGTTGATATTAAAATTACACGAAGTCCATTTGCTGTGAATTAGTTAAGTCATGATGATTTTTCTAATTTTCTTTTGTTTTGCTTGCCTTGCTATAGGGTTAGCATTTTTGATGTCTTATGAGTTAAGAAATAAGGGTAGAACATTTGTTCTATCTTTATTACCTCAGGGGCGTCGGCAGCTAAATCAAGTTAGACAATTTGCTCAAACAATGAATCAGGCTGCGGCTCCTGAAAAACTACAATCACATTGGCATTTACAGCAATGGTGGATTGTAATTGCAGGATTTTTTTTATTTGCCAGTATTTTAATTTTTGCTTTTACTCGCCCAATCAGTTCAACACGAATTGAAGCCGAGTATCTTAAAAAAACTGATCCGCAAATTTATGCATTATTAAATGGAGAAATATTATCGCCTCCACCTGAAGTAGATGAAAGCCTGATTGAAGCTGCAATTGTCGAAGCAACTCAGTTAGAGCAGCAATATGCTTCTCAAGAAAGTGGTGTTATAAATTCTTCACCAATTGATAATACAAGTTTTGATGGCCGTGCGATTTTAGATACGAGTTTAGTCAACCGTAAGTGGGATAAAATGAACCCACGCTATAAGCAGCGTTTGCTTATGGTCTTTAAAATTATGAAAGAACAATATGGTTATGAACTTGTTTTGCTTGAAGGTTATCGTAGTCCAGCACGTCAAAATATGTTGGCAGGCAATCCGAATACAACCAGAGCAAAAGGGTATCAAAGTTATCATCAATTTGGTTTAGCGGCAGATGTGGCCTTTAAGCGAAACGGTAAAGTTGTTATTTCTGAACGCGACCCATGGGCTATGCAAGGTTACCGCCTATATGGGCAAGTTGCCGAGTCCGTCGGGCTTACCTGGGGTGGTCGCTGGAAATCTATACAAGATTATGGCCATACAGAATATAGAATGCCAGGCTTGAAGAAAACTCAAGAAATGGCGGAAAAGCTGATTGCCGAAAGCTTAAATGACATCAGTTAAACCTAGGAGCCTGATTGGAAGCGATCATGTAAAACGGTAGTCATGTGATCGACAAGCTGGGAAATCAACCCAGCTTTTTCCCATGTATAAATTGAAACAACCATAGGTGAAGCTTCACCTAAAGATTTATATCTACGTACACGACGGCCTTTTGTGGTACTAACTGGTAGTAAAGATATTCCCAAACCTGTTTCGACACTTACTAGAACACTTTCTAAACTACTTCCTGTAAAAGCAATATACCAACGTCGTCGTTCACGCTCTAATGTCTCAAACATTTCATCTCGGTAAAGTCCACCTTGAGGAAAGGTCACTAAACGAATTGGTTCAGACAAAGGCGTAATCGCATTTTCACTTTCAAACCATGCCATTTCTTCAGGAAAAGAGGCATAACAATCGGCGCTGGCTGCTGATTGTTTCACAATAACAATATCTAGTTCACCATTACGATAGCGCTCTGTCAGGTTGCGGCTTAAGCCTGAAGTGACATCTAACCGAATAGTACGATGTTCTTGAGCGAATAGACCGAAAACTTCTGCCATAGCAGTACTCATCATATCTTCTGGCAATCCAATTCGAATAGGGATGCTGCCAGCTGGATCTTTTAAGACCGCCTCAGCCTCTTGTTGAAGCATCAAAATTCTTTGAGCATAACCAATTAAATATTCACCTGAAGCTGTTAATTGTAATGGTCTTGCTGTGCGATCAATAAGGGAGTGACCAACCGATTCTTCGAGGCGTGCTAACTGCTGACTAATAGTTGATTGTGTCAGATGCAACTTATCAGCGGCGGCTGTAAAACTACCACTTTCAAAAATGGTTACAAATGCACGAAGAAGACGAGGGTCAAACATAAATGAATACCATCAATAACGCAGAGAACAAGATGCTTAAGTATTTATAATCTTAATACAATCGATTAAATAATTTAATTTCCAAATACTTTTAAGCGCGCTTATTCTAGTGCCAAATTGTTATGCAATTCATTTTTATTTGGAGTGTTTCATGCGTAAGTCCCTCATATGGATCAATCTGATCATTGCGATGGGCGCTTTGGGTTTTACAAATGCGGTAAATGCAAAAGATGAATACCCTTTACACATGGCAGCTGCAAATGACGATATTCAGTTAATAAAACATATTTTGTCTCAAAAGACCTTAATTGATGCACGTGATGAAACAGGTTCAACAGCATTAATGGTGGCAACAAGAGCAAACAATATACATGCTGCTCATATGTTGATTGAGGCCGGCGCAGATGTAAATGCGAAAGATAATATACAAGATAGTCCTTATTTGTATGCAGGCGCACAAGGTTATTTAAAAATTTTACGAATGACACTCATGCATGGTGCCGATTTAAAGAGTACTAACCGTTATGGGGGAACCGCGCTTATTCCAGCAGCAGAACGGGGCCATGTAGAAACTGTCCGTACTTTAATTGCCGCAGGTGTAAACGTAAATCATGTCAATAATTTAGGTTGGACAGCTTTACTAGAAGCAATCATTTTAGGTAATGGCAAATCCAACTATCAGCAAATTGTGGCGCTTTTGCTAAAAGCTGGTGCCAATCCGAATTTGGCAGATAAAGATGGGATCACACCATTACAACATGCACGTACAAGAGGATATCGCGAAATTGAAAAACTCCTTCTTGTAGCAGGTGCAAAATAGATTGAGGAGGAATAAATGAAAGCAAATCAGGAATTTTTACGTCAAGCCATTGAGCTTGCTTATAACAATATAGAAAAAGGTGGCCGACCATTTGGCGCAGTAATTGTAAAAGATGGCAAAGTAATTGCTTCAGGTGTTAATCAAATTTTGACAACTAATGATCCGACTGCACATGCTGAACTATTGGCAATTCGTGCAGCCAGCCAAGTTCTAGGAAACGCGAATTTAGAAGGCTGTTCGGTATTTGCAAGCGGGCATCCATGTCCTATGTGTATGGCTGCAATGCGTTTAGCGGGTATAAAAACAGTTAACTATGCTTATTCTAATGAAGATGGCGCACCATTTGGTTTATCTACAGCTGAAATATATGCCGATCTTGTAAAACCATTTGCTGAACAGTCTATGAAAATTGAATATGTGCCCATTCGATTTGAAGACCGTACCGACCTTTATGTGTTTTGGAAAAATTATCAAGCTAAGCAATCGGGCCTAAAGTAATGAAGCAGTCTGGAGCTTTCTTGGCTCGTCCCATGCTTATTTTGACAGTCGCTCTGGTTGGACTCAATTTAAGACCTTTTATGACCAGTATTGGTCCTTTAGTCTCAAAGATTCGAGCAGGTACTGGATTAAGTCTACAAGGAATAGCTTTACTCACTTTATTGCCCATGATGTTGATGGGACTTATTGCCTTTATTGGTCCAATCGTACAGAGCATGGTTGGAGAACGCAGAGTTGTTTTGGGTGCTTTGCTGACTATATGTATTGGATGCGCACTTAGATTTTTATTTCCTACAGCTGAGGGCGTAATTGCTAGTGCAATAATTATTGGTTTAGGCGTCGCGCTGATACAGGCTGCTTTTCCAGGAATTATTAAACGAGAGTTTAGTCAACATATCGGGCCTATGATGGGGCTTTATTCAGCTATGCTTATGGGGGGTGGCGCACTAGGCGCATGGTTGGCACCTGTGATTTCCAATATAACGGGTCTATGGTCACTGGGGCTGGCTTTCTTTACTATACCCGCTGTATTAGCATTAGTATCAACATTTATTTTTTTACCCTCCATTGTAAGTTCGACTGCCCATCTGTCACCTGTAAAAACATTATTAAAGAAACCTAGAACATGGTTGTTAATGCTGTGTTTTGGTTTGGTCAATGGTGGCTATTCTTCGGTGGTTGCGTGGTTGGCACCTTCGTTTCAAGATCATGGCTGGAGTGTTTCTCAAAGTGGGAAATTGCTTGCCTTACTTGCCTTGAGTCAAGCAGCCTCGGCTCTGTCTTTGCCTATTTTAGCTAGGAAATATAAAGATCGACGTCCGTGGTTGTGGTTTACTCTATTCATGCAATTTGCTGGCTTTGCAGGACTTGCTTTTATACCTGAATTTGCATCTGTGTTATGGGCAATTTGTTTAGGAATAGGCTTGGGAGGTTGTTTTGCCTTAACACTTATTGTGGCATTAGACCATTTTGAAGAGCCGAACAATGCGGGTGCTTTATCTGCACTTATGCAAGGAGGCGGTTTTTTACTTGCTGCAATACCGCCTTGGTTTGTAGCAGCTTTGCATGACTTTACAGGGACTTATAAGGCAGGTTGGATTTTTCATTTATGTAGTGTGATATTGGTTATTGTGTTAGTGGTAAGGTTAGCTCCAAGAAGTTATAACAAAATTCACTAATAAAAGTTTAGGTGATTAAAGAATATTACGGTCCTAAAGAAATACTATTTTGAAGGGAAGATGGTTAAAGAAAAGTGATAGGATAATATTGAAACTTTCAGTTTTTAAATGAACACAACAATATTTGATTTTTATGACATCTTCTTTGAAAAAAATAGCTTTATTAAAACAGGGCTTAGGAAAAAATAGTCCATTCGCAGCCGGTATGCACGGAACTTTACAGGCGATTGAGCATTTAGGTTATGTACAGATTGATACCATATCTGTCGTTGAACGTGCTCATCACCATATATTGTGGAGTCGAGTGCCAGATTATGATTTAAGCCATTTAAACAGTTTGGTTCGTGAACGGCAGATTTTCGAATATTGGTATCATGCGGCATCTTATCTTCCTATGAAAGATTATCGATATGCATTACCGGCAATGATGTCTGTCAGAAAAGGGGAAAGTCGCTATTTTAATAGAGGCGATCAACACCTTATGAATGAAATTCTGGCACGTGTTCGTGCCGAAGGTAAAATTCGGTTAAGGGATATTGATAAGAAAAATAAAGAGAGTTTAGGGAATTGGTGGAATACCGGTCCAGGCCGCCGTGCTTTTGAGCAGTTATATATGCAAGGTGACCTGATGATCTGTGAACGTAATGGTATGGAAAAAGTTTACGATTTGACTGAACGCTGCCTACCTGAAAATATTGATTTAAGTTTGCCTACGCTTTACGAATATGCTCAGTATTTATTTAATAATACGCTTCGAGCTCATGGTGCATTTACGTGGAAACAATTGGTTCATTTAAAGAAAAATGATTTAAAAGAAACCATGCGTGTCGTGCTGAAAGAGCAGATTGATGCAGGTGTCGTATCAGCGATTAAACTTGCAGATGGGCAAACTCTATATGTGGATGTAACTGCAATAGAGCAACAATTGGATACTGATTTTGGTCTAAAAATACTTTCGCCTTTTGATAACTCTCTTATTCATCGTGACCGTTTAACTTCTTTATTTGAATTTGATTATCGGATCGAATGCTATGTACCAGCGGCCAAACGGGTATTTGGATATTTTTGTTTGCCTATTCTTTATCAAAATGAGTTAGTAGGACGAATCGACTGTAAAGCACACCGGACAGTAAAAGAACTAGAAGTGATTAGTCTACATTTAGAAAAAACGGTAAAAGATAAAGAGCATTTCTTTTTTGAATTAGATCAGGAACTCAAGCGTTTTGCAGCATTTAATCAATGCTCAACTGTGAATGATAAGGTAGTCAAACTCATTCGCAGCAAGCTTTAAGTACCAATCTATTTGGGTAGTCAAAAATGATTAAAGCTAAAACACCAAAAGAGTGAAAATTTTTGGTGTTTAACTTCGCTTAGTTCAAAGACATACGGTATTGAATAACGCCGGGCTTTTGTGCAATCCAATCATAGAGCTTTTGGGCTGTTTGATTGCTTTCTTGAGTATGCCAATATAAACGTTCACAGCTATGTTCGGTGGCTTGCTTCTGTACATACTCAATAAGTTGTTTACCAATGTGTCGCCCACGAACTTCAGGTGATACATACAGATCTTCTAAATAACAGTAGTTATTTTCTGCCCAAGTAGACCGATGAAACATATAAGTGACAAAACCTAAGATACGTTCTTTATATTTGGCAACTGCACAATAAATAGATTCTTTTTCATCGAAAAAACGATCCCAAGTCTTTTTTGTGATATGGAGGGGTAAATTGACCTGATAGAAATTTTGATAGGCAACCCAATATTCTAACCATTGAGTATAGTCTTGTTGTTGAACTGGCGAGACTTCGATCGTTTCATTTTGAATCATAATTACACTTCATTCTGACTAATTGATGAAATTATATATTGGATATGAATGTTTTATAGAAACATTAAAGTATTAAAAACTAACACAATAAATTTGATGAGAAAAGAAATTGCTTATTTTTATAACTTTCTAAAATAAAAATTTTTTTATTAATCTTATTTTAAGCTAGCTTTATTATTCTAATAAAACAAAGCTCGTCTAAGTACACCTTTTAGCCACATTCTCCAGATGTGGCTCTTTTTATTTGTGGTTAGAAAAATCTAGAAGTAAATAAATATAATTAAATATTTATTTTTGAATCGCTATAAGTTTTTTTTAATCATTTTCCATTGCATTACTATAAAACTTAATACCTATTTTAATGCGATCTCGACCATTACTTATACGCCAGCGATTCGTATCACGTAGGGAATACACACAGCCACAGTATTCTTGCTGGTAGAATTCTTCACGTTTACTAATCTCAATCATGCGGCTAGAGCCACCATTTTTTCGCCAGTTGTAGTCCCAGTACTGAATATCGGGATAGTGTGAAGCAGCGCGAATCCCGCAGTCATTGATTTGCGTCATATTTTTCCATCTTGAAATCCCTAAAGAGCTGCTGATTAGACTAAACCCATGTTCATATGCATACAAAGCGGTACGCTCGAAGCGCATATCAAAACACATGGTACAGCGGATACCGCGTTCAGGTTCATTTTCCATACCTTTAGCACGGGCAAACCAATTATCGGTGTCATAATCTGCATCAATAAAGGGAATATTATGTTTTTCTGCGAAGCGGATATTTTCTTCTTTACGAATCAGATATTCTTTTACCGGATGAATATTAGGATTATAAAAGAATATAGAAAAGTTTATATTAGACTCAATTAATGACTCCATTACTTCTCCAGAGCAGGGAGCACAGCAAGAATGGAGTAATAATTTATTATGTCCAGATGGGAGTTCGAGTTTTTGACGTTGAATAGCCATAATTAAAAAATAAGTTATATTTTTATATATTTTAGATTTTTTAACTGCTTATAAAAATGAATTTTTTTCAATTAATGATGAAAATATCTAATCTTTATTATTTGTGCTGAATAATAAAGTATTTTTTAATTTTATTACATATAATAAATAATATATTATATTTGTGTAATATTATTAAAAATAATTTTAACTTTCTATTGTCAAAAAAGTACACTCTATAGAAAATAGGAATAATTTTATATTTGTGTAACTATTTGTCTTTTATATATTTATCTACTTAGTTTTAGCTAGAAAAATTGTGTGATGAACGTCTCAAATAAGTATTATTTTTTAAATTTAAATATTTTTTTAGATTTATATTTTTAATAAATTTATACTAAAACAGTTATTCTATTTTTCTCATTTGAGTATGTGATATTTTAAGATATGGACGATTGGCAATGTAAGTATTGTAATGGTTACATTATGGTTAATCATTCAAGGATAGAGGTAGGGGAAAAAGTTTACTTTTTGGTATATAAATTCGATGCAAAAAATGAAAGAAAAAAACTATATAAAAAAGGAACTGTAATTGCACGTTGCGATAGTATTTTACATATCGAATCAAGAAAAAAGACATATAAAATAGAGGAGGCTAAAGTCTATCCTTTAGGTGCACCTATGCCATTTGTTTATAATATGTTCTGGATATGTGGTTGTGAAAACAGGCCATAATATTTTTATTGAATCTAAAATGAATAGTGAATTTAAATAATTTTGATGATTTTTTATTCAATTTTGCAAATTATAGTTTTTAATTTTTATAAATAGCTTAAATTGCTGAAAGGTTAAAGTTAGATTGCAATTTGACAAAATTTTAGCAACCTTTTATAAGACCTCAACTAAGCTTGAGATTAATAAAAATGAGTGAAAGGAATCAAAGTCGTTTGTTAACGGTTGGTGAGGTTGCAAAACGTAGCGGTGTTGCAGTTTCAACCCTTCATTTTTACGAATCTAAAGGTTTAATTAAAAGTATAAGAACCAATGGTAACCAACGCCGTTTTACTCTAGTGGTGTTACGTTACATTGCGATCATTAAAATTGCTCAAAAAGTTGGTATTCCATTAGATGAAATAAAACAAGCCCTAAGTAAATATCCGATGGGTTCTAAATTAACTGCACAACAATGGAAAGAGCTATCTCTCGATTGGCGGAAGAATTTGGATGAGCGTATTCAAAAACTCACAAGACTCAGAGACGAAATGGATTGGTGTATTGGATGTGGTTGTTTGTCATTAGAACAATGTCCATTAAGAAATCCAAATGATGTGTTGGGGCAAGAAGGTGCCGGGCCACGTATTTTAGAAAGACCATAGAAGATAAATTTTATTGTTAGATATAACGCATCATAATTTAACATTTGCAATAGAGAATTATTTTGTAAGTTGCTCTCTATGAAGGTTTTTTATTGTAAACAAGTCATATAAAGCATAATATTTTTTGATATCTTTATTTCTTTTAGTAAGAAGCAAAATTTATGAAAAAAATTATCTTTCTTGGTTTAGCGCTTGTTTCGTTAACGGCTTGCTCATCAGTACAACATAAAGATTCAACTCCTCCAAAAATTGGTTCACCAAATCCTGCTAGTCAATATTGCGTTGAACAAGGCGGGAAATTAGAAATTAGAAATGAAGCAAATGGTCAGGTAGGTTATTGCCATTTGCCAAATGGACAAGTCGTCGAAGAGTGGAAATTATTCCGTGATAATCAGGCGAACTGTGTTTCAGAAGAAGCTCAAAAATTAGTTGGGCAATCTGGTTTAACCGATGATCAAATTAAGCAAAAAACGAAGTCAGAAATTGTTCGTAAAGTTGCTCCAGGTCAACCGATGACAATGGATTATCGTTCAAATCGAGTAACTGTCACAATTGATCCAACTTCTAAAAAAATTACTCAAGCAACATGTGGTTAATTCTTTAATTAAAGAATTAACTTAAGTTCGAACAAGAAGGCCTGTCAAAAGACAGGCTTTCTTTTTAGACAGCCAAATAAATTGTTAAGCTTAATCACATAATTTTTCATAATGCACAAAAACCTGTTAAACCTCATTCAAAGAAAAACAAACATAGGTGCTAAGTTTTAAGTTCCTTTTAAATCATGTGTAGGAACGAGCTATGATGCAAGCAATGTTTTTCTTTAGTGCTGGAGCAGTTTTTGGTTATTGCTATCGTCATTACGATGCTAAAGTTAAAAAAGCCAATGATTCAAAATAAATGATTAAAAAGCCTGCTTCTTGAGTAGGCTTTTTTCTTTTTATTATTCCCACCCATTGAATAGAACATATTTTAAGTAATCATAAAAAAAGCCCCTAGCGGACTAGAGGCAGAAAAACTTCAGATGCAGGTAACAGGTGAATTATGCATCTGAGTTAAGTAGGTTGTATCAAACCATGTAGAGCACTTTACCAGTAAAAATGAGTAAAAATAGGGATGTGCGACTAATGGCTAATGTTTCCTGTATCTTTTTTAACCATTTTTGAAAGTAAATAATTTTCTTCAGACCCGTTTAATTTTTGAATCTTTATTATTAATAAATCAGAAAAAAGCTTTCAAAACATATCCTATTTATCAGTTCTACAGTTTTTATCTTTGTTTTTTATACGTTTTTTTAGATGAAAAGAATTTTAGAACAAAGACTATTCTTTTTTATGTATATCGTATACGATATATGAAGAATGATTGGACAGCTATTGATACCCATTCCATAACTTTTGAGATGGATTAACTCAAAAGTACAACTACCAATAGTTTTAACTATATTACTGAGGAATAATTATGAGTAATATCTTCACAGGATGTATCCCGGCGCTAATGACTCCATGTACTCCTAACCGTGAGCCAGATTTTGATGCGCTTGTGAAAAAAGGGCATGAGCTTATTGAAGCGGGAATGAGTGCGGTAGTGTATTGTGGTTCAATGGGCGATTGGCCTTTATTGACCGAAGCTCAACGTCAAGAAGGTGTAGCACGACTTGTAGCTGCTGGTATTCCGACAATTGTGGGTACTGGGGCAGTTAATTCAAAAGAAGCCGTTTCTCATGCAGCTCATGCAGAAAAAGTAGGTGCACAAGGGCTTATGGTAATTCCACGTGTATTATCACGTGGTGCATCGCCAACTGCACAAAAGGCACACTTTTCTGCGATTCTAAAAGCTGCTCCTAGCTTACCTGCGGTAATTTACAATAGCCCGTATTATGGATTTGCGACTCGTGCAGATTTGTTTTTTGAATTACGCCGTGAATTTCCAAACTTAATTGGTTTTAAAGAGTTTGGTGGTGCTGCTGATATGCGTTATGCAGCTGAGTTCATCACTTCCCAAGATGACTCTGTGACATTAATGGCTGGTGTAGATACTCAAGTTTTCCATGGTTTCGTTAACTGCAATGCAACGGGAGCAATTACGGGTATTGGTAATGCTTTGCCTAAAGAAGTTTTACAGTTGGTTGACCTTAGTAAGAAAGCTGCAGCAGGGGATGCGAAAGCTCGTCGTTTGGCACAAGAATTATCAAGCGCTTTAGAAGTTTTATCGTCTTTTGATGAAGGTACTGATTTAGTCCTTTATTACAAGTACTTAATGGTACTTAATGGCGATAAAGAATATACCTTACATTTTAACGAGACGGATGCATTGAGTGAATCACAACGTAAATACGTTGAAACTCAGTATGAATTATTCCGTACTTGGTACCGTAACTGGTCAGCTGAAATCTAAGCAAATATCTATAAAAAAGAGGCTAACAATTTAGCCTCTTTTTTACTTCTATTATTTATTTTTTAATGAGAACAATAACGCAGAGGAATATTAAAACTAAACCTAAATAACTATTCATTGTTAAACTTTCGCCTACTACAACAACTGCCAATAAAGCTGCCACAGGAATTTCGACCAAAGCTAACGTCATGGCTTGACTGGCTGGAATACGTTTTAAACCAAAGCTAAAAAATAAATAGCCTAAGAACATAGGTACGATTGGGATATAAAGGGCTACCCAAATATTATTTGGATAATTAAATAGGTGAGTTGCTGTAACTAATAAAGTAGGTAATAACAGAACTGCTGAAATCCCAAAGATCACGCCCATGGCAGCTCTTGAGTCGATGCCTTTATGGATTAAATTTTTCATAATCCATGAATATGTTGCATAACTCAGACTTGAGAGTAAGCCAAAAAATACACCTAATAGCCGTTCGGATTGGACGCCTTGATGTTGATGACTATGTTCGCCTGCATATGAGAGTAAAACGACTCCTAAAAAACCAAGAATAAAACTGATAAGCCATTTTAAAGAAAGCTTACGTTTATCTAATAACCACTCAAGCATGACTGAAAACAAAGGGGCGCAGCCAATTGAAATAACAGTACCAATAGAAACACCAGCTAATGAGACCGAGGAATAAAAAGCAAACGGGCAAAGAATAGAAACAATGACGGCAATCAAAACTTTGGTTTTATAGTCAAAAAGCTTTCGGTAATCTTTTTTAATGGCTTTTAAACTTAAAAATGTATGAATTAAACCACCGAAGCCCACAGAAATGGTAGCAATCACAAGTGGACTGATGCCCTTTGCAAAAGATGCTGCTGTGCCTGCCGTACCCCATAGAAAAGCAGCAAATAGTACAGATAAGAAACCCGTATAATAAGTCAGGGAAAATTTTGCTTCTGTTGGCGTACTCATATGAAGTGACTCAAACTCTGAAAGTTTTATGCAGCAAGATTTCTACAAGATAATAATTTTTACCTTGTAAGGAATAATCAGCTCAATGGATAAGAATTTTTGACAGTTTCCCGTCAAGAGAACAGGGTAGTATGCTGGTATTTATGACGATTTGCTTGGTTAAATACAATAAAATAATGACGATTTCGGCATAGTCTAATAATAGTTTTGTGAATTAAATGGTATAAAGTATACTTTGTATATGAATGATTTTAAAAATTATTGGTTTATAGTGATATAAAAATAGTTTTTAAAAGCTTTATATGAAGGATAAGCCGTACCGAAAATGATGCTTTCAAAGCAATAATTTCATTATGGTGGATGACTAAAATTATCATCCTTTTGTTTGTGTCATATTTTGAGGTTAAGAGAATATTCGTGACGCTACCATCTTTTAATGTATCAAATCTTGGTGCAATGCCTTCGGTATCTGAAGTTATTGTCAAATATATTAGAGAAGCAATTATTGCAGGGCATATTGCTGAAGGTGAGCCGATCCGTCAGGATGAAATTGCCAAGCTATTTAATGTCAGCAAAATTCCGGTACGTGAAGCCTTAAAGCAACTTGAAGCCGAAGGCTTAGTAGAGTTTATAAAAAATCGCGGTGCAATTGTGACCCGTATTTCTGAAGAAGAATTAGCTCAGATTTTTGAAGTACGGGTTATGTTAGAAACGAAGCTGATTCAGCTCGCCGTGCCGAATATGACAGAAGAAACTTATAAAAAGGCAGATGAAATTTGTAATGCCTTTATCGACAACATGGATATTGGAAGCTGGACCACACTAAATTGGCAGTTACATGCCTGCCTGTATGAACCAGCACAACGGCCTTATATGCTCGGATTAATTCGTTCTATTTACGATAAAATTGAGCGCTATTTAAGATTGCAGATGAATGTTTCCGAAGGCAAATCACGTGCAAATGATGAGCACAAAGAAATTGTGAAAGCCTGTAAAGCCAAGGATGTTGATTTGGCGGTTAAGTTAATTGAAGAGCATATTAATGGTGTTTGCCAATCACTTTATGAGCACTTACCTCACCATAAAAATGTGAAAAAATAAGCGCTGCATTCTTTATCATTTCAATTAGGCCAATGGCCTAATTTTTTTGTCTTTATTTTAGCTGGAGTAAGTTTTCACTATGCTGATTTCGTCATAGATTTATAAGAAAACGATCAAGCTTGCTGTTTTCAGATCAGTCATCCTAAAGGAAAATGTAAGGATACTTCTATGAAAACAGTAAAAATTTTAGACTCTCATACTGGTGGCGAACCAACACGATTAGTACTTGAAGGTTTTCCTGATTTAGGCACAGGAGATATGGAAAGCCGCCGAAAAATATTATCAGAACAATATGACCATTTCCGTAGAGCAACCATGCTAGAGCCGCGCGGTAATGATGTGTTGGTTGGCGCATTATTGTGTAAGCCAGTGAATCCCAAAGCGAGCGCGGGCGTTATTTTCTTTAATAACACGGGCTACCTAGGCATGTGTGGTCATGGCACGATTGGTTTAGTAGCTTCGTTAGCACACTTGGGAAAAATACAAGTGGGCACGCATTTAATTGAAACTCCAGTAGGTGATGTTGAAGCGACATTGCATGAAGACCATTCAGTGAGTGTGCGAAATGTACCGGCATATCGTTATAAAAAAGCAGTCGAAGTTGATGTTGAAAAATATGGAAAAGTTACTGGTGATATTGCATGGGGCGGTAATTGGTTCTTCTTGATTAATGATCATGGTCAACGTGTTGCAAGTGATAATTTAGATCAACTTACCGAATATGCGTGGACGGTTAGACAAGCGCTTACGGCACAAGGAATAACCGGTAAAGATGGGCAAGAAATTGACCATATCGAATTATTTGCGAGTGACGCCGAAGCAGACAGTAAAAATTTCGTGCTTTGTCCAGGCAAGGCCTATGACCGTTCACCGTGTGGAACCGGAACGAGTGCGAAAATTGCTTGCTTGGCCGCAGATGGCAAACTTGAGCCAGGAAAGTTATGGAAACAAGCCAGCATTATCGGTAGCCAGTTTATTGCCTCGTATGAACAAGCAGGGGAATATGTGATTCCAACCATTCGTGGTGAAGCTTACATGAGTGCCGAAGCAACTTTATTTATGGATGAAAATGACCCATTTGCTTGGGGTATTCAGCTATGAGAACCGATGCCATCGTCATTGGGGCAGGCATTGTAGGTGCTGCATGTGCTTATGAATTGGCTCGGCAAGGGTTAAATGTGCAAGTTTTGGATGCTCGGATCGGTGGTGCAACAGCCGCGGGCATGGGGCATTTGGTCATTATGGATGACTTGGAAGCCGAATTAAAACTTAGTCATTGGTCAGTTCAGCTATGGCATGAATTAGGACACGAACTTTCGGAAGACTGTGCCTATCGCCAAACGCCAACTTTATGGCTGGCAAGTAGCCCAGAAGAAATGCAGATTGCTGAGGAAAAATATCAACGTCTCACTGCGCAAGGCGTCTGTTGCCAACTTCGAAACGCAGATGAAGTTCATCAGCTTGAACCTCACTTAAAGCAGGGTCTTTATGGTGGTTTAGAAGTTTTTGATGATGGAATTTTATATGCGCCTTGTGCTGCTGAATGGTTATTAAAAAAATTTCCCTACAAGGTTCAGGTTCAACAAGCTAAAGTTATTCATATTGAAGAAAATCGGGTTCAGTTAAGTGATGGCACATGGCTAGAAGCTGCGCATATCGTTTTGGCTAACGGTATTCATGCGACAGATTTTTTTCCAGAGTTACCGATTGAACCTAAAAAAGGTCATTTGGCGATTACTGACCGTTACCCTGAATTAAATGTAAAGCATACATTGGTGGCTTTGGCGTATGCGGCCAGCACTCAAGCGACAAGTGGAATTTCGGTGGCTTGTAATATTCAGCCTAGACCGACAGGCCAGCTTTTTATTGGGTCATCTCGTCAGTTCAATACGGTTGATCCGACTGTAGAGCCAGAAGTCTTTACTCGGGTGCTTAAAGAGGCTGTCGATTATTTTCCAGCTTTGGCTGATCTTAATGTTATTCGGGCATGGACTGGCTTTCGCGCAGCCACACCCGATGGTATTCCGGTAATTGGACGACATCCTGCATTTCAATCGGTTTATTTAGCGGTAGGGCATGAAGGTTTAGGTGTAACCACAGCAACCGGTACAGCAAAACTGATTGCCTCACACATATGTGGATTAACTTTTGATATAGATCCAGAACCTTTTTTACCTCATCGTTTTATAGGAGCTGCATAGATGATTCAGCTTTTTATTAACGGCCAACCGGTTTCTGTGATTGAAGGTACGAGTGTTGCTGCTGCTTTAGCACAAGCGAAGTCTTACAGCCGTTTGTCAGTTTGTGGTGAAAAACGTACTCCATTTTGTGGAATGGGAGTTTGTCAGGAATGCCGTGTCAATATTAATGGACTCAGAGTGCTTGCTTGTCAGACGCTGTGCCAGCAAGACATGAAAGTGGAAACACAATAATGGAAAAACAATACGATGTGGTGGTTGTCGGTGCTGGGCCTGCAGGGTTGTCAGCTGCTATTGCAGCCGCCGAAAGTGGCGGGCGAATTTTAATATTGGATAATAATCCACAGGCGGGTGGTCAAATCTGGCGGGCTGGACCGATTTTTCCTGTACCTGAAATGGCGCAGCAGAAATATCAACAAATCAAAGCTCATCCTAATATTGAATTTATGTTTGGTGCGAAAATTGTCGCCGCACCTTTTGCAGGCCAGTTACTCGTTGAGCGACCTCACGACAGCCTAAACTTATCTTATCGCCAGCTTATATTGTGTACGGGAGCAAGAGAACTGTTTTTGCCTTTTCCCGGTTGGACTTTACCTGGCGTAACAGGGGCAGGTGGTTTGCAAGCCTTAATTAAAGCAGGCACACCTGTAAAAAATGAACGCATTGTGATTGCGGGCTCTGGACCATTACTCTTAGCAAGTGCGGATACAGCAAAAAAAGCAGAGGCTCAAGTTCTCTATGTTGCCGAACAGGCGGCTTCATCTTCCGTTCGTAAATTTGCACTGCAACTTTGGCGTTGGCCTTCGAAAGTAATACAAGCGTTATCTTTACCTCATCGTTTATATCAACCTGACAGTTATGTGGTTGAGGCGATTGGTCAGGAGCGTCTTGAACGAGTAAGGCTACAAACGCCGAAGGGAATCATTGAAATTGAGTGTGGTCGACTCGCGTGCGGATTTGGTTTAGTCCCGAATACTCAATTAGGGCAGTTAATGGGTTGTCAAATTAAGGACAATGCGATTACGGTCGATGACTATCAACGTACATCACAGCCACAGGTGTGGGCAGCAGGTGAGTGTACAGGTTTTGGCGGAAGTGAGCTGGCGATGGTTGAAGGTAGCATTGCAGGTTATGCAGCTATAGGTCAAAATGAAAAAGCGAGACAATTATTTGCTCAAAGACAACGGTATCGTTTATTTGCACATCTCCTTGAGAAAAGCTTTAAGTTACGTGCTGAGTTAAAAACGCTTGCACGCCCAGAAACTATTTTTTGTCGATGTGAAGATCTAACTTTTGATAAAGTTGCCAAGCGTAGTAGTTGGATTGATGCAAAATTACATACACGCTGTGGAATGGGGGCGTGCCAAGGAAGCACATGTGCAACAGCAGCAGCTTGTTTATTTGATTGGCAGTTGCCTAACTCTCGACCACCATTACTTCCTACTCGTGTAAAAAGCCTCATGGCGATGTCTACTTCTCCTTTAAATCAAAAATGAAATGTTCTAGAGTAGACAAGTTATAACTTTGTCCGCTCTAGCTCATGACTTTGGTTCAAATTCCGAAACTAACTACCACTTTGGAAGATTTCTTAAAAAATCTGGAAAGTATAGAACCATTGTTTGATGCTTTATCTTCGGTGGTTTTTTTCATCAAAAATACCGAAGCACGCTATGTCTTTGTCAATCAAACATTAGTAAATCGCTGCGGTCTAAAGGATAAAACTGCAATATTGGGAAAAACCTCTTCTGAAGTTTTTCCTCATTCACTTGGAAAAATATATACATCGCAAGACTTGCAAGTTATTCGCCGTGGTAAAAAGTTAACAGAGCAATTAGAGCTGCATTTATATGCAAAAAATCAGTCGGGTTGGTGTTTAACTTATAAAGAACCTTTATTTGACGCGGATGGAAAGTTAGTAGGAATAGCGGGTATTTCTAATGATTTAAATGTACCTGAAAATACACATCCTGCTTTTTACAAAATGGTTCAGGTTGAGGAATATATTAAAAAGAATTACGCCGAAACCATTACTTTGGCGCATTTGACCGCAATTGCTGGCGTGTCGGTGGCTCAGTTAGAACGTTATTGCAAAAAAATATACCATTTAACGCCTCGGCAAATGATTAGCAAAATTCGTCTCCAAGTCGCCACTGAACTGCTTGCGACTGACTTACCGATTACTCAAATTGGTTTGCGCTGTGGTTATACCGACCATAGTGCTTTTTGTCGTCAGTTTAAGTTGCATACAGGCATGTCACCTACTTTGTATCGGGCCTCTATCAAAAATATTTAGATAAAAAAATGGGTTGTATAGAACAACCCAAAAATGATTATTAAGTGCTTAATTTGTATATTAAAGATTAATCTTTAAAAGCTAGAGATCGGCCTTTGGTTTCTTTCACAAGCAAAATCGAGACAATAGAAATCAGACTTGCGGCAACCAAATATAAAGAAATCGGAATTGAGCTATTAAATTCTTTGAGTAAGGTTAAGGCAATTAATGGAGCAAGAGAACCTGCCATAATTGGTGCGACTTGATAACAAAATGAAAGCGCCGTATAGCGGATGTGAGTAGGAAATAACTCAGTCATTAGGGCAGAGTAAGGCGAATAGGTCATGGACTCAATAAATAAACCAAGCACAATTGCTAACATAATGAGCCAGTCATTGCCTGTATCCATTAAAGGAAAGCCGACAAAACCCCAAAAAGCAGTAAGTACAGCCCCAATAAGATAAATAGGTTTGCGGCCAAATATATCGCTTAAATGTCCCATAAAAGGAATAATAAAGAAATGGATCAGATGAGCACCAAACATGAGCAGTAAGATCTGCGAAGTATCTTTATGGACGACTAACTTTAAATAACTGATCGAAAAAGTAACCACCATATAGTACAAAATGTTTTCTGCAAATCTGGCACCGATACCCGCAATAACAGATTTCTTATGATATTTTAAAACCTCAATAATCCCGAGTTGTTGTTTTTCAAGAAGCTGTTGTTTGGCCTGTGCTTCTTTAAACACTTCGGCATCGTCTACATTTTTTCGAATCCATAAACCAATCAGTACCACGACTGCTGAGAACCAGAATGCACAGCGCCACCCCCAGTCTAGGAATTGTTCGGGTGAGAGGTTTTTTGAAAGTAATAATAAAACCAGTGTGGCTACTAAATTTCCGAGCGGTACACCAGTTTGTGGCCAGCTTGCCCAATAACCTCTGCGATCATCTGGACTGTGCTCTGAAACTAAAATAACTGCGCCGCCCCATTCACCACCAAAAGCAAAACCTTGAATTAAACGCAGTATCACTAGGAGTGTAGGAGCCCAATAGCCAATTTGATGAAAGGTCGGAATACAGCCCATTAAAAAAGTAGTGATACCGACAATAATCAGGCTAATTTGCAATAATTTCTTACGTCCAATTTTATCGCCGTAATGCCCAAACACGAGGCCACCGAGAGGTCTTGCTAAAAATCCAACGGCATACAGGGCAAAGGCCGCCAAAATGCCATCTATAGCATTGCCAGTTTGTTGAAAGAAAAGTTCGCCAAAGACGAGGGCAGAAGCGGTTCCATAAAGGAAAAATTCATACCATTCTGCTACGGAGCCGACCATAGAGGCCGCTACTACCTTTTTTAGTGTTGTCGTCATATACCAATATCCTTATTTGAAAATATATTACGCATTGATTTGATGGAGCATCGTGCTATTCATTTTTTGCACTTTTTTATTTAAATAATGTGCAGTTACGCTGGAGGCTTTGAACTAAAAAAAGGAGTTCATCACTTGGATAAACTCCTTTAAAAATATTAAAGAGCAGCTTTACTCATTTCACCATTGACTAAGCGCGCGATACCAAGTGGATTGGCATTTTGAAGGGCGAGTGGCAATAAGTGATCCGGATAGTTTTGGTAGCATACTGGACGTAAATAACGTTCGATTGCCAAGGTTCCTACCGATGTACCGCGTGCATCTGAAGTTGCAGGATATGGCCCGCCGTGTACCATGGCATCGCAGACTTCCACACCTGTTGGGTAACCATTTAGAAGTAAACGTCCTGCTTTTTCTTCGAGTAATGGAATAAGGGTCGCGAAGTTCTCAAAATCTTGTGGCTCGGCAATTAATGATGCTGTAAGTTGACCACGTAGACCATTTAAAGCGAGAGCAAGCTGCTCTGCCGATTCAACTTCAATCACAATCGTCGTTGGGCCGAACACTTCTTCTTGAAGTAATTCATCATGCTCTAGTAAAAGAGATACATCGGCTTTAAAGAGCTGAGGATAGGCTTGCGGACCTTGTTGAGGTTGACCCGCTAAATGCTCAATCTTGTCATGTGCGAGTAATTCTTTAAGACCATGCTCGTAGCTTCTTAAAGTACCTTTGTTAAGCATAGTTTGTGGCGGTTGTTGAGCCATTGCAGCCTTGAAATGCTCAAGGAATTGGCTAAATTCAGGTGATTTAATTCCAATAATTAAACCGGGATTGGTACAAAACTGACCGCAGCCTAAAACCACTGAACCACTAAGTTCGGTCGCAATTTTATCACCACGCACTTTTAGAGCTTCGGGTAATAAAATCATTGGGTTAATGCTCGACATTTCGGCAAAAACAGGAATGGGTTCAGGACGTGCAGCAGCTAAATCGCATAGAGCACGACCACCTTTGAGTGAACCGGTAAATCCAACGGCTTTAATTGCAGGATGTTTTACCAGTGGCTCACCGACACCTTGACCATAAATCATGCTAAAGATACCTTTTGGCATGGCGCATTTCTCAATCGCACTACAAATGGCATTTGCAATTGATTCGGCTGTTGCCATGTGACCGCTATGAGCCTTCACAATAACTGGACATCCAGCCGCAAGTGCTGAAGCGGTATCGCCACCCGCAGTAGAAAAGGCGAGAGGGAAGTTACTTGCACCAAATACGGCCACTGGTCCAACACCGATTTTATATTGACGTAAATCTGGACGTGGAAGTGGCTGGCGCTCAGGCAAAGCCAAATCAATACGGGCACCTAAATAGTCACCACGGCGTAATACTTGAGCAAATAGGCGTAATTGACCAGTAGTCCGCCCACGTTCACCGCGAATACGCGCTTCCGGTAAGGCAGTTTCTTGACAGACTGTTGCAATAAACTGGTCATCAAGCGCATCAATTTCACTGGCAATCGTTTCTAGAAAAACAGCGCGTTGTTCAGGCGTAGTTTGTCTAAAAGTCGGATAAGCCAATGCAGCTGCTTGAGCTGCCTGATCAATTTCTTCAGGAGTTGCTTGAGCAAACTGATAAGGTAATGCTTCATCTGTTGCAGCATCGTAGCTTAATACAAACTTACTGCCTGCACTTGAACGTTGGCCTGCAATAAAATTTTGACCAGTAATATTTAACATTATCAACCTCACTTGAGAGTGAACGCCAAAAGTGGTTCTTCTGACGTTAGAGAGTTATCAAAGCGAAGGTTTTACATTTGAAGATATTGTATTTTGTATACGATATTAATCAAAAGAAAACCTTAACTTATATGTGTTTAAGCAAACGATTGCTAAGCTTCATCGTCATTTTTAATCAGTGCTTTTGGTAAACCTGAGCGTATTCCCCAGTAGTAGCAACCAAGAGAAATCACCATGACGAATAAAGTGTCGAAAGGCGCGGCTAATAGGTGTGATGCGCCATCACCGAAGCTGCCAAGGTAAGAGGCAAGAATCATTAAAATGTAGTAAACAAGAAGCCACGCTGATGACTTTAACTGTTGGGCAAGGCTGACTTCTTGGGTTGGCACGTAGCGCTTAAAAATGACATAGAGTGCAAACAACACGATTTGTGCGCCTAATAACCATGAAATGACATTCCAGCCAGACCAATACACAATAAAAGACGCAATGACAAAAGCGAGAGGCCCGAGAACAGTAAATCCTTTTACATAGAATGGACGTTCAAGCTCAGGAGCATTACGGCGTAAAGCACCCACTGTGACAGGAGCAAGGGCATAACTTAAAACTAAAGCTGCCGAAACTACGGAAATTAATTTATCCCAAGATGGAAACGGCATGGTCCAAAATACTGAAAGTGCAAACGTTAACCATAACGCATAACGTGGAATACCAGATTTTGGATCTACACGCGTAAAAATACGGAAGAATGTATTACTGTTCGACCATGCATAAATGACACGTGGAGTTGCAGCCATATAGATATTGCCGCAGCCAGACGGAGAAATAATGGCATCTGAAACAACTAACAGTGCTAACCATCCCAAACCTAATAACATGGCAATGTCGCGGTAAGGTAATGGGAACTTGTCACTAAGTCCTGACCAACCATTTGCTAACATATCGGTAGGTACTGCACCTAAGAAAGCAACTTGAAGCACTACATAAATAATCGTTGCCAAAACGACAGATAAGATGAGTGCAAAAGGAATCGTAAATTGAGGACGTTTTACTTCACTTGCTACCGAAATAATCGGCGTTAAACCCAAATACGCAAAAATAATACCGCCAGCAGATACGGCACCTTGTACGCCGTGAGCGCCCATTGGAGCAAACTCGGTCATTGAAAAGTTTGCAGGTTTAAAATGGTATAGAAGTGCAACCATCACTAAAACCGGAACAGCAAATTTCAATGCACTGATGAGGTTGTTGGCAATTGCAAAGGTTTTTACGCTGTAATAGTTCAATGCAAAAAATACGCATAAAAGTGCAAACTGAAACAACCATCCAATGGTCGTTGGAGTTCGAACACCATCATGTACGGCGGTAAGAGAAGGGAACCATGCGGCTGCATATTCGCGGGCAGCGACGACTTCAATTGCAATTAAACTTGAAAAGGCAATTACGGTCACAGAACCCAATAAATATCCTTGTAATGGGCCATGTGAAAATACGGGATAACGGATAATACCTCCTGCTCGGGGTAAGGCTGCGCCTAACTCACAATAAATAATTCCCAGAATTAAAACGGCAAAGCCCCCAATAATCCATGACAATATACCCGCAGGGCCGGCTTGAGAGGCCACATGACTTGCTGAAAATAACCATCCTGAACCGAAAATGGCGCCTAAGCCAATGAATGTAAGATCCATTAGAGATAACTGTTTTTTAAACTGACTTGTCATTACGTTTTCCTTAACGACAGAACTATTGTTCTTTCATATATCGTATACGATATATGGTTATTGGTAAATAGGGGAATTTTTATTCTATTTATGGGCAATGAATGATTTAAATTCTATGTAAATGTTTGTTTTTAATTGATTTTAAACATTTTAAATTTCAAGTGAATAACTTGAAAACCAAATATTTTTTATAAAAAATTGGCAAAGGTTTGTGATTTTATTTGCTCAAAAGAACAATTCTTCAATATTGGTTGAGTCATTTACCATTTAAATTAATGGAAAATTCAATTTTTTAAAAAGGCTGTATTAGCAATTGATTGTGTTGTTTTTAGGCAATGAACCATTTATTTTCAGTGCTTTATAGATAGCTTAATGATAATTTTAAAGCTATCCGAAAGGACACAATAATGACGAACATACGAATAATAATGAATCGAAGGTAGGACCACGTGTTTATTAGTGTATTTGATCTTTTTAAAATTGGCATCGGCCCATCTAGCTCCCATACAGTTGGACCTATGCGTGCGGCATACAGTTTTGTGGAAGATTTATTGAAGCAAAACGATTTACAAGCAACGGTTAGAGTTCAGGTGAAGTTATACGGTTCGCTGTCGGCAACCGGTGTTGGTCATGCGACAGATAAGGCTGTTCTGTTAGGTTTAATGGGTTTTGATCCTGAACATATTGATACCCAAGTAAGTACAAGCTTGATTGAAGATGTTCTTGAAAATAAAGCCATCCAGCTTAATCAGCAAAAGACTATTTCTTTTGACTATAAGCATGATGTGCTTTTTTTAGATGAATCTTTGCCTTATCACCCCAATGCAATGGAACTGATTGCGTATAACGAGGCTCAAGAAATTTTATATGCAGAAACTTACTATTCGGTTGGTGGCGGTTTTATTGTTAGCCAAAGGCAATTAGCAACAACTCAAACTGAAACTAACGACGTTAAGGTTCCATATCCGTTTCACAGTGCGGCTGAACTTTTAAGCTTATGTAGAACTCATCATTTATCAGTGAGTGAGTTAATGCTTGAAAATGAAAAAAGCTGGCGTAGTGAAGCTGAGATTCGTAGCAAGATTATGGAAATCTGGAAAGTGATGCAGCAATGTATTCACAACGGATTAATTAATGAAGGCATATTACCGGGCGGATTAAACGTAAAACGTCGGGCTAAAAAAATTCACGATAAGTTATTAAATAAGAAAAACTCAAACCTGATTGTGACGACTTTTCATGCGATGGAATGGGTCAATTTATTTGCCTTAGCGGTAAATGAAGAAAATGCTGCTGGCGGTCGAGTAGTGACGGCACCTACAAATGGGGCCGCAGGAATTATTCCGGCAGTTTTATATTACTACGTGACTTTCTCTAAAGACTTTTCCGAAGATAAAGTGGTTCGTTTCTTTTTAAGTGCGGCAGCCGTTGGCATTTTATGTAAACTCAATGCTTCTATTTCTGGTGCAGAAGTAGGGTGTCAGGGAGAAGTCGGCTCGGCATGTGCAATGGCTTCGGCAGGCTTAGCCGAGATTTTAGGAGCATCGCCTGAACAGGTGGAACATGCGGCTGAAATTGGGCTTGAACATAATTTAGGTTTAACGTGTGACCCGATTGGTGGTTTGGTTCAGGTGCCTTGTATTGAACGAAATGCAATTGCAGCCGTAAAAGCCATTAATGCAGCCCAAATGGCACTTCATGATGACGATGAACACTTTGTCACACTAGATAAAGTCATTCAGACTATGAAGGAGACGGGCAGAGATATGTCTGAGAAATATAAAGAGACTTCAAAAGGCGGCCTCGCTGTTAACGCCATTGAGTGCTAAAAAAATGAGATGGGGACGAGGTGACCCCATCTCATTTTAAACATTAAGCCTCGCGAGCAACTAAGGTTAAAATGTCGTAGGTTGCGACAAGTTCACCACGTTGGTTTTTGACTTTAATATCCCATACTACAACGCCATGCGCAGGTTGAGACGGGTCTTTTTGTGGTTTAGGGGTTTTTTGTTTACAGGTAAGTTCAACTTGGATTGAATCACCGATTTTAACTGGTTCAACAAAACGTAAGTTGTCCATACCGTAGTTGGCAATCACAGGGCCTTGTGCTGCATCTACAAATAGACCTGCTGCAGCAGACACAATGAAGTAACCGTGTGCCACACGCTCTCCAAAGAAAGACTCGGCCGCTGCGATTTTGTCAGTATGTGCATAGAAGTAGTCACCGCTTAAACAAGCAAAATTGACAATATCGGCTTCAGTCACTGTACGGCGCGCAGTTAATAAACGCTCACCAATCACTAACTCATCAAAAGACTTCTTAAATGGATGTACGCGGTCTTCATTAACTTTTGAGCCAGCAGTCCATGAATGGGTAATTTGCGTCAGGCTGTTTGGTGAACCTTGAATTGCAGTGCGCTGCATGTAGTGTTTAACGGCGCGAATACCACCTAACTCTTCACCGCCACCTGCACGGCCAGGGCCGCCGTGTACTAAATGTGGAAGTGGTGAACCATGACCTGTACTTTCTTTTGCTGACTCTGCATCGAGTACATGCACACGTCCATGCCAAGGCGCAATTTTTTGAATAATCTGCTCAATATTCTCATCGTTATTTTTAACGACAGAAGCCACTAGGCTACCTTCACCACGTGAAACAAGGTCAGCTAGTTCTTCAATGTTTTGATATGGCATGAGTGTACATACCGGACCGAAAGCTTCCGTGGTATGAACATTCATTGCTTGTAAAGGCTGTTCGCACACCAATAAAGTTGGAGCGAAAAAAGCACCTTTTTCAGGATGATCTGCATTAAATGTAAAACTATCGTTGCCACCAAAAACAATTTTTGCATCTTTGCTGAGTTCGGCAACTTTTTCTGCAACATCATGTTTTTGTTTGATGCTCGCTAAAGCACCCATGGTGGTTTCTTCTTTTTGAGGGTCGCCCACCACAACTTTAGCAAGTTTGGCAGTTAGTTTTTCTTGCACAGTCGCTAATAAATTTTCAGGAACGAAAGCACGACGAATGGCAGTACATTTTTGGCCTGCTTTGGTGGTCATTTCACGGAAGACTTCACGCACAAATAAATCGACAGTTTCTTCATTTGCCTCAGGGCTTAAAATTGCACTGTTTACCGAGTCGGCTTCCATACTAAATGGAATCGAATATTTATTGAGGTGAGGGTGGTTACGTAGTTTTTGGCCTGTGTAGGCAGAACCTGTAAAAGTCACGCAGTCTTGTGGGCCTAACTGTTCTAACAGGTCATAAGTCTGACCGCAAATGAGTTGTAGTGAGCCTTTTGGTAAGACATGTGTTTCTTCAATGGCTTTTACAACTGCTTGAGTTAATTGGGCACCATCGGTTGCTGGTTTCACAATACATGGCACGCCTGCAAGTAGCGTCGGTGCAATCTTTTCAAGCATTCCCCAAATTGGGAAGTTAAAAGCATTAATGTGAACGGCAACACCTGCTTTAGGACTTAAAATGTGTTTAGCACCAAAAGTCCCATTTTTAGATAATTGAATCCAGCTATCTTCAGTAATAATTTTTTCATCATTGAGTTCACGGCGAACCAGACTTGAATAAGCAAATAATGTCTGGATCCCACCTTCAATATCAATCCACGCATCTTTACGAGTTGCGCCTGTGGCATAAGCAAGTTTGTAGAAGTCTTCCTTACGTTCAAGTAAATGTTGGGCAATTTGTTTTAACGCATTAGCACGTTGGTGAAACGTCCAGTTAGCCAGTTCTGAACCATTCTGTTTGGCATACTGAACAACACGTTTCATATCTATGCCATGACTACTTACGGCATAAATCGATTCACCTGTAATGGCATGATAAACGGTACGTAATTCTTCGTCAGACGAATGCCATGTTCCATAGACATAAGAAGCAAGATGAGGCAGTTGATGCTCAGACTGCTGAAAATCTGTGTCAGTTGAGGTTCCTTCTAGGTGTGCTTGTTCAAGCATGACCAAACTCCTTTTTTATGTGATACATCAATTATAAAAATTGTGAAAATATGATTCATAATTTCAGATTAATTTGTCTAAAAGTCAACTTTATTTTGATTTATAAAAGTAAAAAGGTTTTTTACAATTAGTTTAAAATTAGTAATTTCAATAACTTGATGTGTTTTATTGTTGTGGATTTAATTTGATACTAAAAAATTAGTTGACTTTGTTTTTTGTGTATCGAAAAATAGATTTAAGGGTGATACCTACAGGGAATGAAAGAATGGAAAACAATTACCAGAAATTTGAACAAAATATTGCCAATGAAATTACGATCGAGGCTAAGGATCATATGCCTGATGCCTACCGCAAAACATTGATTCGTCAAATCGGGCAACATGGCCATTCTGAAATTGTAGGTATGTTGCCTGAAGGAAACTGGATTACTCGTGCGCCAACTTTAAAACGCAAAGCGGTTTTGCTCGCGAAAGTACAAGATGAAGCGGGTCATGGTTTATATCTGTATAGCGCAGCAGAAACCTTAGGTGCTGACCGTGATGACATGATGGAAAAGTTGATTAATGGGAAAATGAAATACTCATCAATCTTTAACTATCCAACTTTGACTTGGGCAGATGTCGCTGCAATTGGTTGGCTTGTCGATGGGGCAGCCATTGTGAACCAAGTTGCGCTTTGCCGTACTTCATATGGGCCATATGCACGTGCGATGGTACGTATTTGTAAAGAAGAAAGTTTCCACCAACGTCAAGGTTTTGAAGCCATGATGGCTTTGGCAAACGGTACACCGGAACAAAAACAGATGGCCCAAGATGCAGTGAACCGTTTCTGGTGGCCAGCACTCATGATGTTTGGTCCAAGTGATGAGCACTCTCCAAACAGCGCACAAAGTATGGCGTGGAAAATCAAACGCTTTAGTAACGATGAATTACGTCAAAAGTTTGTCGATAACACCGTACCTCAAGTGTTGCAACTTGGCTTGGAAGTACCGGACTCAGATTTAAAGTTCAATGAAGAAACAGGCCACTATGAGTTTGGCGAGATTGACTGGCACGAATTTAATGAAGTAATTGCCGGACGTGGACCATGTAATCACGAGCGTATCGAAGCACGCCGTAAAGCATGGGAAAACGGCAAATGGGTTCGTGATGCAGCAGTGGTCTACGCGAAAAAACAGCAGCTTGAAGCGAACAAAGTGGCTTAACAAGATTTATGGAAAAATTTGAGGAAATCAAAATGGAAGATAAAAACAACTGGTCGCTCTACGAAGTATTTGTACGTAGTAAACAAGGCTTAAGCCACCGTCATGTAGGCAGCTTAAGAGCACCTGATGATGAAATTGCACTGCAACATGCTCGTGATGTTTACACGCGCCGTAATGAAGGAATTAGCATTTGGGTAGTTCGTTCAGAATTGATTAAGTCATCACAGCCAGATGAAAAAGCTGAATTTTTCGATCCTTCTTTAGACAAGGTTTATCGTCATCCGACTTTTTACCATATCCCAGATGGCATTGAGCACATGTAAGGGGAATGGCAAATGAATCATTCAGTTTTATCTAAATTCTTATTACATATTGGCGACAGCCAACTGGTTTTATCTCAGCGTTTGGCTGAATGGTGCGGGCATGCACCTGAGCTTGAAATTGATATTGCCTTAGCCAATATCGGCTTGGACTTGTTAGGTCAAGCAAGAAACTTTCTAACTTTGGCTGGTCAATATGATGAAGCTAAGCGTGATGAAGACCAACTTGCGTATTTCCGTACAGAACGTGAGTTTTTAAACCTATTGTTGTGTGAACAACCCAATGGTGACTTTGCACAAACGATTGTACGCCAGTGGTTGATGGACCATTACCATCTTCATTTATTTACGGCTTTAGCACAAAGCTCACTTCCTGAATTAAGTGCGCTTGCTGTGAAATCTTTAAAAGAAGTGAAGTATCACATCCGCTTTTCGACAAGCTGGATGGAACGTTTAAGTTTAAGCACAGATGAAGCGCATCAACGTGTGCAAGACGGTTTAAATAATTTATGGCGCTTTACCGCTGAATTATTTGAACTGAGTGCAGACGAGCAAGCACTAGTTGCAGAAGGCGTGATTCCAGATTTTTCAAATGAAAAAGAACAATGGAACCAAACCATTGCAGATGAGCTTAAGCGTTTTGAATTAAATGTTGCTGTGAACGGTGCTTATCGCCGTGGTGCGAAACAAGGATTGCATACCGAGCATTTGGGTTATTTGTTGGCTGAAATGCAATGTATTCAAAGAACTTATCCGGGAATGACCTGGTAAGACAAGGAGGTGAGCCATGCAAATGATTCGTCATTGCATCGACCAATGTTGGGATGTTCTACAAACGGTAAGCGACCCTGAAATTCCGGTTTTATCGGTTGTCGATTTGGGCATGATTCGCGGTGTAGAGATTAACGATCAACAAGAAATTATTGTTCGTCTAACTCCAACATATAGCGGTTGCCCAGCAACAGATATGCTCAAAACACAAATTGTTGAGGCATTTACCGCAGAAGCTTTGACACCGGTCAAAGTCATGGTCGATTTATCAGAAGCATGGACCACGGACTGGATGTCTGAAGCAGGGAAAAAGAAACTGCAAGTTTATGGCATTGCACCACCTGAAGGGTTGGCGCATCAGTGTGGAACTCACGTTCATTTAAATGATGGTGTCGAGTGCCCACGTTGCAAAAGCCGACATACTCGACTGTTAACAGAGTTTAGTTCTACCGCCTGTAAAGCACTTTATAAATGTCAGGACTGTCTTGAGCCTTTTGATTACTTCAAATGTATTTAAGTCTTTAGATAAGGAAATCAGCCATGAGCCAATTTGTACCATTAAAAGTAAAAAGTATTACACCGCAAACCGATCAGGCAATTTGTATTGCATTTGACGTTGTACCTGAACAACAAGAACAATTTCAATTTCAACCGGGGCAACACTTAACCATTCGCCATTTAACTGAAGCGGGTGAAATCCGCCGTTGCTATTCAATTTGTAGCTATGCAGGCAAAGAAGACATCAGTATTGCGGTTAAAAAAATTGATCAGGGTCAATTTTCAAACTGGGCCAATGACCATTTAAAAGTGGGCGATGTGCTTGAAGTCATGCCACCACAAGGTGTGTTTTTTCAAAAAGCAGCCAAGATGGGCGGACAAAACTATTTAGGCGTTGCGGCAGGCAGTGGTATCACGCCAATTCTATCAATTATTAAACAAGTTTTATTTGAACAACCTGAAGCTAACTTTACCTTGCTCTATGGCAATCGCTCATGGAAACAAACCATGTTTGCCGAGCAAATTATGGATTTGAAAGATCAGTTCAAAGAACGCTTTCAACTCATCAATATTTTTTCTCGTGAGTTCAACGATAGTGAACTAATGAACGGTCGTATTGATGCAGAAAAGCTTAAGCAACTTTTTGATTTTGAAGTGCTTGAAACAAATTTTGACCATGTTTTTGCCTGCGGCCCGGACGAAATGATGAATGCCGTAGAAAATACTTTACCGAACTTTGGTATTGCCAAAGAGCGCATTCACACTGAACGTTTCCATACAGGGCAAGCGCGTAAACGTAGTGTTGAAGCGGATGCAAACCGTAAAGAAGAAAAAGTAAACATCATTTTAGATGGTCGTGAGCTGATTGTTTCTGTGGCTCAAGATGATGAAAGTATTCTTGATGCGGCTTTACGTGCAGGTGCCGACTTACCGTATGCATGTAAAGGTGGGGTGTGTGCGACCTGTCGTTGTAAGGTGCTTTCTGGCGAAGTCGACATGTTCCTTAACTATAGTCTTGAAGAAGATGAAGTTGAAAAGGGCTATGTGCTGAGCTGTCAGACCTTACCAAAAGGCTCAAATGTTCGCTTGAGTTTTGATGAATAGAGGCTGTCATGCAAGAGTTGATCAAAGCCAGTACAGCTGCTGACGGTGTTTTGTTATTAACCCTAAACCGTCCAGAAAAAAGAAATGCTTTAAACAATGCAACATTGCAGTGTTTATGCGAGTTGCTCGAAGAAGCTGAACATAATGTTCAAGTCAAAGCAGTGGTTTTAACGGGTAACGCTCAGTGTTTTGCGGCTGGAGCAGATCTTAGTGAGTTGGCTGCAATGGACGCCGTGTCTTTGCAACTCGATATTCGCCCGAAGCTTTGGCAGAAAATTGATGCGTTTAGTAAGCCACTCATTAGCGCAGTCAATGGCTATGCCTTAGGCGCTGGGTTCGAGTTGGTTTTGCATTCAGATATGGTGATTTGCGGTGAAAATGCCCGATTCGCTTTACCTGAAATTACCTTAGGTATGTTGCCGGGTGCAGGCGGAACACAGCGTTTAGCACGCTTGGTTGGACAACAACTCACCATGCGCTGGAGTATGACAGGTGAGATGATTTCGGCAAAACAAGCCGAGCAACATGGCATTTGCAGTCAAGTGGTGCCGACCGAATTAACCGTTGAATATGCGGTTCAACTGGCAGCCAAAATTGCCAAACAAGCGCCTTTAGCGATTCGCGTGATTAAACAATCAATTAAAAGTATTCATGAAACAACGTTAAGTCAGGGACTCAAGTTTGAACGTCAAAACTTTGTCTGGCTGGCGGCTACAAAAGATCGAAACGAAGGGATTAATGCTTTCTTTGAGAAAAGAAAGCCAGTGTTTAGAGGTGAGTGATGGACTATCAAAATATTATTGCTGAAGAAAAAAATGGTGTTGGTTACCTGACATTTAACCGCCCAAAAGCACTGAATAGCTTTAACGTTGATATGCACCGTGAAGTGGCTGAGGTTTTAAACCTGTGGACCAAAAATCCGGATGTTCGCTGTGTGGTGATTAGTGGCGAAGGTCGCGGCTTTTGTGCAGGCCAAGATTTAGGTGATCGTGTAGTAGACCCAAACGCTGAAGCTCCAGATTTAGGATATTCCATTGAAACTTACTATAACCCGCTCATTAAAACGATTGTAAATATGCCAAAGCCTGTGATTTGCGCCGTAAATGGTGTAGCAGCAGGTGCAGGGGCAAATATTGCACTGGCGTGTGACTTAGTGATAGCAGCTAAATCGGCAAACTTTGTACAAGCCTTTTGCCGTTTAGGTTTGGTTCCAGACTCGGCTGGTACATGGTTTTTACCACGTGCTGTAGGTCATGCACGTGCTATGGGATTGGCTTTGTTAGGTGACAAGCTCCCAGCAGAAACCGCAAAAGAATGGGGCATGATTTGGGATGTTGTTGAAGACGCCGAGCTTAAAACAAAAGTCACTGAACTCGCTGAACGTTTAGCGAAACAGCCTACATTTGGTCTATCTCTCATTAAAAAAGCCATTCATCAATCAAGCAATAACACCTTTGATGAGCAAATGCTTTTAGAGCGTGACTTACAACGTATTGCGGGCCGTTCCGAAGACTACCGTGAAGGTGTGCAAGCCTTTATGAATAAACGTGAACCAAATTTTAAAGGGCGCTAAGCATGACAGATTTAGACTTATCTCGTGCCCGAATTGCCGTTATTGGTTCTGGCACTATGGGCATCGGCATTGCCCAGTTAGCCATCGTTAATGGGCACTCGACCGTTTTATATGATCTAGATGCTCAAAAAGCGCAACAAGCCGTTCAAGGTTTAGGGCAGACGTTTAAAAAGCTGGTTGAAAAGAGCAAGCTTACCCAACAGCAAGCGGATGAAGCCTTAGCGCGTTTAACTGTGGTCAACCAAGTTGAAGCGCTGCGTGATGCTGACTTAGTGATTGAAGCGGTCGTTGAGAAAAAAGAAGTTAAACAGTCTTTATTTCAGCAACTCGCTGAGATTTGTAGTGCGCAAACCATTTTTGCAAGTAACACATCTTCAATTTCAGTGACTGCAATTTCGGCTGGTATTGCTCATCCTGAGCGCGTGGTGGGTTTACACTTTTTTAATCCTGCACCAGTTATGAAACTGGTTGAAATTGTACAAGGCTTAAAAACACCAAACAGCTTATGTTTGGCTCTAAAAAATTTGATGTTGAATTGGAAAAAAATTCCGGTACTCACCAAGTCGACTCCCGGTTTTATTGTTAACCGAATTGCACGGCCGTTTTATGCAGAAGGCTTTAGAGCACTGCAAGAACAAGTCACCAGCTATGACCAGCTAGATTATGCCTTAAAGCAATGTGGCGGTTTTGCGATGGGGCCTTGTGAACTAACCGACCTCATTGGGCAAGATGTTAACTTTTCAGTGACGCAAAGCGTTTACCAAGAGTTTTTTTACGAACCACGCTACCGTCCAAGCCTCATTCAAAAAGAATTGGTCGATGCAGGTGCTTGGGGCCGTAAGTCAAAACAAGGCTTTTATACCTATAACGAAAAAAATCAGTACGAGACATTTCAGCCTCAAGCTGTGGTTGCCAAACCAGTCGATGCCCATATTCAGCTAAAAGGGACTTGGTCTCAGCTACCTGCTTTTTTAACGCGTTTGGGTTTAAAAAGCGGATCTGCGAGTGACGACAATACCCTTCAAATTGATGATATCGACTTACGTTTAAGCCAAGGTGAGTCTGCCAATATTCATTACCTGAGCCGTAAAGTGGTTTTAATGGATTGGCACCATGATTTTGAGCACGCAGAGGCTTTAGTACTCAGTCATAACGAACTTTGTGAAGCAAGTGATCTGGCTAAAGTTGAAGCTTATTTTGCACAGTTTGGTATCAGCGTGATGTGGATTAAAGACCATCCGGCACTGTTAACCTTGCGCACCATCGCTTTACTCATTAATGAAGCCTGCGAAGCAAGTTTACATGGTGTTGCGAGTCTGGAAGATATTGATAATGCCATGAAATATGGAGTGAATTATCCTAAAGGTCCTTACCAGTGGTTGACACAAATGGGTGGTGCGTATGTGCTCCAAACCTTAAATAACTTATATGCACTGTATGGAGAGGAAAAATATCGCGCGAGTATCTATCTCAAGCAATATGTAGCGAAAACCCAAAACATTGCTACCCAATATTCACGTGATATGACCGAATTTGCATAATCAGGAGTCAACATGGAAGACGTTTTAATTTGCGATTTTATTCGTACCCCAATTGGACGATATGCAGGTGCCCTAAGTGCAGTACGTGCAGATGATTTAGCTGCATTGCCCATCAAATATTTAAAAGATAAACACCCGAACTTGCCGTGGAATACGGTAGACGAAGTGTTTTTAGGATGTGCTAACCAAGCAGGTGAAGACAACCGTAACGTTGCACGTATGGCAACACTCTTGGCAGGCTTACCTGATAGTGTACCAGCGATGACGGTCAATCGTCTGTGTGCATCGGGTTTAGATGCGGTAGGACTTGCGGCACGCTCAATTAAAGCAGGTGAAGCGCAGTTCGTGTTGGCAGGTGGTGTAGAGTCGATGAGCCGTGCGCCATTTGTACAAGCTAAACCGACCGAAGCCTTTAGCCGTACACCTGAAATTTATGACACCACCATTGGCTGGCGTTTTGTAAATAAGCAACTTAAAGCGCAATACGGCACCGACAGCATGCCTGAAACAGCCGAGAATGTAGCTGAAAAATATCAGATTAGTCGTGAAGACCAAGATGCGTTTGCATTGCGTAGCCAACAAAAAACCGCTGCGGCACAACAAAACGGTTTCTTTAACGATGAGATTTTGCCTGTCGAGATTGTAGACCGTAAGAAAAACGTGAACGTTGTTAATCGAGACGAACATCCGCGTGAAACGACACTTGAAGCACTCGCTAAACTAAAAGCACCGTTTAAAAAAGAAGGTGGTTCGGTGACTGCCGGAAATGCCTCTGGTGTAAATGATGGTGCTGCGTGTGTGTTAATTACCAACCGTGAATTTGCAGATACACATGGTTTAAAACCTTTAGCACGCGTGATAGGCATTGCAAGTGCAGGGGTTGAACCCAAATATATGGGTATAGGTCCTGTTCCGGCTGTACAGAAAATTTTAAAGCAAACAGGTTTAACGCTAGATCAGATGGATGTGATTGAGCTGAATGAAGCATTCGCAGCCCAATCTTTGGCTTGTATGCGTGAACTTGGTTTAAAAGATGACGATGAACGCGTTAACCCAAATGGTGGTGCGATTGCACTCGGACATCCGCTCGGTATGAGTGGTACACGTTTAGTCATTACCGCAACACGTGAGCTAAAAAAACGCGGTGGACGCTATGCACTTTGCACGATGTGTGTAGGTGTTGGACAAGGTGTCGCACTGATTTTGGAAAACTTAAATTAATTTAGACGGTTTTTAAAATTACATAATGAGGAGAGAGGCGATGGACAGCCTTACAATGGATAATGTTGAGCAATTAACACTTGCAGAGCTTAGAGAGCTGCAAACGAAACGGTTAAAGCAAACCCTGACTTTTGTATATGAAAATAGTCCGGTCTATAAGAAAAAGTTCGATGAAGCAGGTGTACATCCTGATGACTTCGTCACTTTAGACGATCTGGCAAAGTTTCCATTTACCACCAAACAGGATTTAAGAGACAACTATCCGTTTGGGATGTTTGCCGTACCGCAAGAGCAAATTGTGCGTTTACATGCATCATCGGGTACAACGGGTAAACCGACGGTGGTGGGTTATACCCAAAAAGATATTAACACTTGGTCGGACATTGTTGCGCGTTGCTTACGCATGGCAGGTTTAACCGCGAAAGATATGGTTCAGGTGGCTTATGGCTATGGACTATTTACAGGTGGACTAGGCGCACATTATGGTGCCGAGCGTTTAGGTGCGACGGTTATTCCAATGTCTGGCGGGCAAACTGAAAAGCAAGTTCAGCTTATTCAAGACTTTAAACCGACTGCAATTATGGTTACGCCATCGTATTGCGTGAGCATTATTGAAAAGCTTGAGCAACAATTTGGTACTGCACGTAATACGTCTTTAAAAGTCGGTATTTTTGGTGCCGAGCCGTGGACCAACGAACTGCGCCGTGAAATTGAAGAACGTCTCAATATTAAAGCACTCGATATTTATGGTTTGTCTGAGGTGATGGGACCGGGTGTTGCGATGCAGTGCTTAGGTGAGGGCGAGGGATTAACCATTTGGGAAGATCATTTCTACCCTGAAATTATTAACCCTGAAACAGGTGAAGTCTGTAAAGATGGCGAACTTGGCGAGCTAGTCTTTACCACCATTACCAAAGAAGGCTTACCGATTATTCGTTACCGTACTCGTGATTTGACCCGCTTACTGCCGGGTGAAAATCTGGCAATGCGTAAAATGGATAAAATAGTGGGCCGCAGTGACGACATGCTGATTATTCGCGGTGTGAACGTTTTCCCGACCCAAATTGAAGAGCAAATTTTGCAAGTTCCACATTTAGTTCCAAATTATGAAATTTTGGTGACTAAAAAAGGCCATATGGATACTTTGCATATTCGTACAGAGATGTGTCATAACTGTACTATACAGGCCAATCAACTTGCTCAGGAGTTGATGAAACGTATTAAAACCATGATTGGGATTAGCGTTACTGTAGAAGTTGTGACAGAAGCGACCTTACCTCGTTCGGAAGGCAAGGCAAAACGGGTAATCGATATGCGTCAGATTGCTTAACATCAAGATCATTCAGGGTATAGAATCTATACCCTGAAACTAAACGCCAAGACATGAGTATGAGTGCAAAAATACAGCAAATAATTGATTCTGTTGTAAAGAATGAAACCTTAAGTGGAACTTCGCTTATTTCGACAATTTTTGGAGATTCAGTACTTCATCGGGGTGGAAACATTAGTCTTGCAAGCCTGATTCAGTTATTAGAGCTGTTTGGTTTTAATGACCGTGCTGTAAGAACCTCTGTTTTTCGTTTAGTTAAAAATGATTGGTTATGTTCAGACAAAATCGGCAGAACCAGTTTTTATCGCATTACCGATTCGAGCCGTTCGACTTATTTGCAGGCCGAGCAACGCATTTATAACGACCAGATGAAAGAGTGGGACCATTATTGGGATCTTATTCTGATGTCTAGTCTCGATACTGAAAATAAAGCGTTGTTAAAGAAAGAACTCGAATGGTTAGGATTTGCCAATATTTCGACAAACCTAATGGCTTATCCGGGTTGTAACCGTATTGAACTGCAACGCTTGTTGGTTGACTTAAATATGAGTGAGCAAGTGGTGGTGTTTAAAGCTGAAACCTTGCAGCTCTTTAATAACTCGGTTGATACCATTGGGCGTATGCTCAGAACCAACTGGCCTATCGATGAATTACGCCAAAGATATTTACAGTTTCTCGATATTTTTAGAGAAATTGGCGTATTGCTGATGCAGGAAAACGAACAACTCGAACCGGTTCAGGCCTTTCAAATTCGAACTTTGCTGATTCATTATTATCGACGGATTTTATTGAAAGACCCAGCATTACCGCTTGAGCTGTTGCCAACTGACTGGCCCGCGATAAGTGCACGAACTTTATCAATGAATATTTATAAAAAAGTATTTGAACCTGCGGATGAATACTTCTTGTCTGTTGCCGCAACAGCAGAAGGACCAATGCCAAATGCCACAGCACATTATTGGCGCCGTTTCGGAGGTTTGGTGGCGACAAATGAGAGGTTAAATCATGCCTTGTTATAGTATTGACGGTGTTATTCCAGTCGTTAGCCCAGAGGCTTTTGTACACCCAACTGCTGTTTTAATTGGTGATGTGATTATTGAAGCGGGCGTATATGTAGGACCATTTGCATCATTGCGTGCCGATTTTGGTCGTATTCATATTAAGCAAAATGCCAATATACAAGATAGCTGCACCGTACATGGTTTTCCGCAAAGCGTGACTTTAGTTGAAGAAATGGGACACATTGGGCATGGGGCAATTTTGCATGGTTGCCGCATTGGAAAAAATGTTTTGGTTGGCATGAACAGCGTAATTTTGGACTACGCAGAAATTGGTGAAAATACCATTATTGGTGCAAATAGCTTGGTCAAAACCAAAGATATAATTCCGGCAAATGTATTGGCAATGGGCAGTCCTGCCAAGGTTGCACGTGAGTTATCAGAACAAGAAAAAAAATGGAAAACCAGAGGCACGCAAGAATACATTGAACTTGCACAGCGATGCTTAAACTCCATGCAAGAAGTTCAGCCTTTAAGCTCAGAGTTGGGTGACCGCCTGACCTATAAGGACTTTAGCGCTTCAAACTATCAGATTAAACAAGATAGCGTTTAACGGCTCTTAACAAGTCGATTTCAATACACATAGATTCATAAAACTTAAGGAATACTCGCACGAGTAGGGAGACGTTTGTGCAAAAAATGGAAACGACTGCGGTTGATCAATTCGCAGAGCTATTGGGTGTTCAAGTGCTGCATCGCAGTTTTGATGAAGCGCGTTGCAAGCTTAATGTGAAAGACGAACACATGAATGCCTTGGGCGGCGTGCATGGTGGCGTCATATTTTCTTTAGCCGATATTGCTTTTGCGATGGCTTGTAACGCAGGGGATGCACCATATACAGGCCTACAGGCTGATATTCGCTATATGAGCGGTGCTAAAGATAAGGTGTTATTTGCAACGGCAACCAAGGTTGGTAGTAGTAAAAAATTTGCGCATTATGAAGTTCTGATAACAGATGGTTTGAATAATAGAGTCGCTTTATTTACGTCTACGTGTTATAGGCTTGCGCCTTAATGTGTGGTTAGTTTTAAAGATAGCCCCTAATTTTTTTGGGGCTTTTTATTAATACTAAGAAATTAAAATAATTTCATTTTATTAGGATGGACTTATTTTTTAATTGAACTACCAAGGAAATATTTCAGATTCTAATCTTTTTGATTGCTCATCTTTTTGAGACTGAATCTCTATAAGCCTTATCCATTCTTGCTCTTTCTTATCAATTAAAGATAAAATTTCAGTATTTTTATTTTTTAATTTCAATTTTAAAGAGGCTAGATACGGTAATTTATATCGCATATTATCTGAAATATTTCCTGAACGAACTTCTATTGTTTTTGTATAGAATACATTATTTTTAATAATTTTTTCTAAAATTAAAGTTGGATTTTCACTAATATCCAAAATTTGAATAATCAAATCTATCCAATTTTCTTCAACTATAAAACTGGAGTTTTCAACCCAAAATATTAATTTTTCTTGATCGTGTTTTATCCACTGTAAAACTTCTTCTTCTTTTGCATAAGGAAGAATATTAAATAAACCATTAAAATAGAATTTTCTAAATATTTCTTCATTGCAAAATTCTTTAATAAACTTTAATGTTTGGTGTGTAATTAATTCTTTTAATGTATTGAAGTTTTTGTCATTATTGCTGATATTAATGTATTCTTGTTGTTGGTAGTGGTTAATAATAATTTTAAAGGTCTTATTTATAGTGGTTTGGTCGCTTGTTAATAGATAATTTAATATATCTTTAGTTGTATATGTGTTTTCCATACTTATAAAATAGCTCAAATGTTTAATTAAAATTTTTTTATATTTTGTAGAGACCTTTTTTTGAAAGCTACACTCTTGAAATAACTCAAATTGGACTATTTTATGAAGATTTAGGTCTATTAAGACATCTAAGATAATTTCAAATTGTTTTTCGCTAATTTGATTATTTGCTTTTAGCCAAGCTAAACCAATAACATTTTCACAATATATTTCTTTATTCTTTAGTAGACTGGCCAAATATTGATAGTCTTCATCATTACTGCAATTTATAAAGATAATCCGACATGCCAATTTTCTATATTTTATATTAGATGATATAAAATTTATAAGATGCTGATATTCATTTTCAGATTTTTTCTTAAAATATTTAACTATACCTAGTAGTAAGTCAGATTCTAGCAATGGTTCAGTAATTTTGGCAGAATTTAAAATTTCAATACATTCATCTAAGGATTCTAATCTAGATGCAATACGCTCTCCTAAAATTTCTGTATAATTTACTTTTCCTCGTATTGATTTGATATTTAGTAATAGTGAAATATTATTTTTTAAGTTTTCAATATTTTTAAATTGAATGCTTAAATAATTAATTAAATTTTCATAATTATCGAAATCTGGAATCTCTATAATAAATTCATCATCACAATCTTTATTTATCTTATATAAAAAAGTATCTGTAATAAGTAGATATGATTTTATTAAATTTTCAATATTAGAATTTTGTGGTCTTAATATTTTTTCTAATTCTTCTAGTTGATTAAGTATATCAGGAGCGTGCTCATTTAATTCCTCTTTATTCAATTTAATAATATTGATTAGTTGTGCATGTGCTTCAAAGAAATAATCTCTTTTATGGAACTTTTCTAATATAGAATGTACAATAGAAACTTCACCACAAGTCCAAATAATTTCTTTTAGATGATCTATAAAAATTTTTCTTACTTTTTTTACCCCATGATTATCTAATTCGTTTAAAATTTCTAACAAAAATTTAACCCAGGACCAAATTTCATCATATGTCTTAGGTTGATAACCATAGTTAGAATGCTTTCCTGATTCATCCGATTCTTTTATGAAATATCCATATTCATGAAAATTTAAAGCTGTGGAAATACAATCTAGTAAAATAGATTGATATTCCTCTTGTGATTTTAGTTCATTTAATATTTCTTTTTTCTGTTCTAAGTCAGCTAGGGTTTCAGATGTATATAATCTAAATAAAGAAGTAACTAAATCACGAATTGAATTGTAATTTTCTTCTTCTTTCTCATCTTTAGCAAAATAAACTAGTAATTGAAAAGCTTTTTTAAAATTATGTTCTTGATACGCTAAAGATCGAATCAATCGAGATAATTCAACAAAGTGAGTGTTTTCTCTTGTTAAGAATTCTTTATCTAATGCATGTTTCTGCTCAATTAAAGCCAGTAATTGATCTTCTGCAATAAAAGATAATAGCCGAATTTTTACTAAATCTTGACTATCATAAGTGTCATTTAAAATTTTTTCACCTAACCAACCTTCATTATTAAGCCATAAATTAACTACGTCTTTTACTCTTGGTACATCATGCAAATAGCTTAAACGTTTAATAAAAGAGGTCTGAAGCCGAGTAGGCATTATTTTTGTAAATTCATCAATTTTATTGACTAATTTTGTCGAAATGAGTTCTTTAGCTAAGTGGTTTGCTAAAGCATGAGGCAAAATAGCTCTCCATTTTCCACGCTGTTGTACAATATCCTTATTCTTAAGAGTTTCTATAGCTTCGATAGCAATCTCTGCATCTACTCTTGCTAATCGTGCTAAGAAATCGAGTTCAGAGTCTTCTTCTCCACTATCTTCAATATTAAACGAATAAACTAAAGCAAAATTCTGTGCAACTTTTAATAATTCTGTATCTACGTGACCTTGCTGCCAAAACAATCTTTCAAAAAGTTCCTTGTCTGTTAGTAGGGCTAAGTTATCTGTTCTTTCAATGTTCGATGCTATAGCTAAAGCCAAACGATAGTTTCCACCAGCAAACTCTGCAATCTTACGACTATTTAAGCTATTAATATGAGAGTAATGACGTTCAATAACTTTTTGAACGATTTCTACACTAATTGGTTTTAATTTATAAACATCTGTTCTTTCAGGTAAATCATCTTTTACATCATATTCAATCGTCATTAAAGCAATTTGTGTATTTTGAACTTTTCTTGTTAGGTTGGCATGCGTATCTTGTCCACAATTATCTACAATTAAAATATAAGGTTTATTTTTCTGTATTAGTTCTTCAATAAAGTGCTCAGGCATAGGAACGGGTGAGTCACCCAAATCACAGTACCAAACATTTCGGTGATCTAAACTATTTTCTCCAATACGTTCATCAAATAACGCCTGTGCAAAACGAGTTTTGCCCACGCCAGATAAACCAATTAATCGAACAGAGGTACCAGTACTACTAAGTTTTTGACGTATTTCATTAATACCGTCTACAACATTTAATTCATTATTTTGTTGATGGTTTGGTGAAATTACTTTCACATTATCATCAAAATAATATTCTGCTTCGATTTCAGCTTTTGTATTTGACCAATCATCAAAACGTTGCCACCCATGTTGTGCTTGTTCAGTAAAAAAGTACTTTGATAAATCATCGTGTTCTAAGCAGACAAATTCTGATTCGAAAAATGAAGCCTCTCTCCATTCCAGTAAAATGCCTAATTCTTTAGCTTTATTTTCTATATTCACCAATGCTTGAGGAGGGGTCATTCTTTTTTCAGTATTGTTATGTGCCTGACTCCAAATTTGGTTTGTGTAAAATAAAAGCTTGGTAAGTTCAGGATAATCGCGTTTTACTTTATTTAATGTTTCAATTAAATCATCCTTATGTTCTGAGAGTTTTGTTGAATAGAATTTGGATTGGAACCCGATAATCTCTCCATCATATTCAATAGGATTTTTTTCAATACCTGATTGGTTTTTAAAACCAAACCACCCTTTAGGTAGGTTAAATTCTCGACAAAATAGTAAATATGAAAACCATTCAAAAGTTAACTCTTTATTGCTAGAGAATTTTGCAGAAAATATTTCCCAATCTGGCTTTATCATTTTTTCTAACCTAGTAAATATTTAAAAAAATTACATCTTTATTAAAAGTTATATTAGCTTACACAAGCCATAAGTCTTTTACTACTAGACCAATTTAAAATTGATTGTACTTATAAATTTAAATTAGGACGGATTTATATTGTCCTTAATAGTGAAATAGGGCCATTAGTCATTTAATCCTCAGTTCACTCAAAGAAATTGCTTTATAAACTATTCCCCCTCTATAACCCCCACTTAACAATAACCCACCTATTATTTAGCCTTACTTTTCTAATGATTTAATTTAAAACAAATGGCATTTTGTGTGCTTGACTGCAATAGGACAGAGCACTATTCTTTGCCTGCTGGCCTACATTGCCAGTCGATCGTCGCGGATCGTCCCTTAAGAGCATTAAAGGTTTTATACTTTTAGTGTGTACACCCTCGTGCCCCCTCTATGGTGGAACGGAGGGGGACACCTTTGGGTGTGCTGGAATCTTAAGGCCAGTCCGCGAACCCCCT